>CACYDW010000174.1 GCA_902773325.1 uncultured Ruminococcus sp. | reverse complement strand
TGATGGTGGCATAATTGGCCTTCACATATTCCTTCAATTCATCGTCCGACACCGGGTTGGTACCGTCCACGCCGTACTTAGCCTGAAACAGCTTCCCCTTCAGGGTGATATCCTTATAATATTCTTCCACAGAGCTTTGTGCAATGCCGTTCTGCTCATAGACGTCCTTATCGGTTTCATAGGTGGACTTGGCACTGGACACGGCAGATTCAAGCTCTTCCTCCGTCAGCTCCTGACCAAGCTCCTTTGCCATCAGATAAGCGCCGACATAAGACTTAACGGTCTTCTTAGCTTCTTTATCGAGATACTCAGTGGCCTGCGTATCCGTACCCGAAACCTCCACTGTCTGCTCTTTCAGATCGGTTGACGTACTCAGCAGCGCATTCTGCGCAGCATTCCGGTAATTCGCGGCCTGACTGTAAATGTAAAGGCCGATTGGAACACTGACGTCATTGTCAATCTTGGCAGCCCAGCTCAAACTGCTGCCGCAGGAGCAGAGCGAAACCGCCAGCGAAGCCGCCGCAACAAGTGCCGCCGCTTTTTTTACTAATTTCATACAACAATCATACCCTTCAAAAGTTCCTATAATGGCAGTGCCGCATATCATGCGTCGCAGGCTCATTGAAAATAATTATACACTTTCGGAACGAATTTGTCTATATGTTTGTGTCATTATTCATTATATTTTAAAATATCTCACGGGTTACTGCCCCTTGGCAAGGATATGGCGGTAGTAATCCAGATCCAGAATGCGCATCGAATAGCTGCTTTTTGCCTTGACAACCGCGTTCATCTGATTGATGTATTCCTTTTTTTGCTCATCTGAAAGGGTGCAGGTTTCACTCGGAATAAACCGATTCCACGAAGCGATGTATGTGCCCTCCGTACTGATCCACGACCAGCCCTTTACCTTGAGCAGTGCGAAGTGATCGCCCTCCGCGAGAATATCGCTGCCCATCAGCAGACGGGAATCATATTCCAGCCCAAAGAGGTTGGAAAGCGTGGGTACAATGTCAATCGTGGAACAGGGCTTTGTCACAACGACCGGTTCCTCCATCGAAGCGCACCAGAGTATAAAACGGTTGCGGTAAAGATCGAAATTCTGCCGGATATCCTTGGCCGGAAGTCCGTAAAGTCTGGCCAGGCTGGCGTCCTTCAGAGCATACGGATAATGATCCGCCTCCATGGCAAACACCGTATCCTCCAAAATACCCGCTTCGTCCAGCTTATTGACCAGCGCCTGAAGCATCAGCTCCACCTCGTACTGACACGCGATATACGCGCGCACCTCCGACGGATAATTCTGATACCGTTCCTCGACCGCGGCAGAATGTTTATTGGCCATCTGATTGCCGCCATAGCTGTAATTGGCATGTCCGCTGACGGTCATATAATAGGCATGAAACGGTTCTCCCGTGCCGATGTAATCGTCCACGGTGGCCAGCGCCATTTCCTCGTCCGAACGCGGCCATCCATTATACTTGAGCTTCAGGCCGTTGTCAATTGCCTTGTAGGTATAGCCGAAATTCGGATGGGAATGGTTGCGCCCGTAGTAGGTATAGGAGTTATTATGATACGCAAAGGTCTTGTAGCCCAGCTTTGCAAACTGATTGCCCAGCGCGAACGGCTGATAGGTGCTGCCGCTGAGTTTAAGACAATTGGCAGTGGTGTAGAAATTGCCGGTCATGTTAGCGTATTCGCCGGTTGCCGTGCTGCCGCCCCAGATGGAATTGTAGGAATTCTCAAACACAAATCCCTCTGTGGACATCTTGTAGAGCATGGGCGTAAATTCAGGATCAATGATCTTATCGGAAAAGCCCTCCAGCGTCAGGAAAATCAGGTTTTTTCCCGCAAACATGCCAGTGTATTCATTCTTTCGTGTAGGCTCCAGCGAACCGAAATACATATCCATATTTTTCAGTTTCCTGTCGCTTGTGGAATCCTCGGCACGCTTGAAATCAATGTCCATCACATTATATCCATATTCCACATTGCCATTGATATCGGTGGAGGAAACATCGGAATAATCGGTATAGGAGACAGGGATGCTGTCATCCAAGAAGTCCATGTTCTCCTCAGGCGCGCCGAAGATCAGCTGCTTGACGTCCAGACGGGTGGCGTTGAGCACACCGTAATATTGAAAGGTCTGTTCCAGATCGCTTTGCAGATATGTATAGTAGTAATACGGCGTATAGAGGTCTTCGCTGAACCTAAAGAACTGCAGCACGCCCAGCATCGGCAGGTACAGTGCCAATGCGGCACAAAGAGTCACTGCACCCAGTTTTGCATTTCTTTTTGTGCTGTCAGGAAAGAGCTTTTTGCCGAAGAAGCAAAGAAAAAAAACCGGCACAAAAAAAGCCAGAATCAAATACCACACGCCCAGAGCCGCTTCCAAAGCCTCTTTCCAGAACTGCACAACATCCTTTGCCTGACCCAGCGTCTGCCACGAGAAAAAAGAATGAAAGTTGTTTTGATAGCTCATATGGAAAGAACAAAGCACTGCCGACAGCGCCAGAACTATCGTATCCATCCGTCTGCGTCCCTTGCCGGAAAACAGCATGGAAACAGCGCTAAAAAGGAATCCGAGCGCCAGACAAAAACAAACCAGATAGATCAGTTTCCCGTCAACGACACTGCCAAAAATTCTCTGCTTACACAGACATTCCATCACCAACATAGAAGCGGGAATCAGCACAACGCTCAGTATATCGGTCAGAATGGTGCTGACGGATTTGCCCTTATGTCTTTCTCGCTGCTGTTTTTGGCCTTGTTCTCTTTTTTTCCGCCGATTGTCTTCCAGAAGCTCACTTTCAAGAGGACTGTTTGACGACAATTGATTGTAATCTCCGTTTTTCAATGAATAAATCCCCCTTATCGTTCATTAATACAAAACAAATCTGAAAAAAAGGAACGGATATCGACCTGCCTGGCATCCGACGATGCATCTTACACCCGTCTGGATACCGGGCAGGCTCTGAAATCAATATCCGCACCCTGTTATATCATGATCTGTAAATGACTTCCTCGCGACCGGGGCCGTTGGACAGAATGTCAATCGGGAAACCGATCTGTCCCTCGATGAATTCGATGTACTTGCGGCAGTTTTCGGGAAGTTCCTCGTAATTCTTGAT
>CACYDW010000173.1 GCA_902773325.1 uncultured Ruminococcus sp. | reverse complement strand
TGTCATAAAAGCGGCTTTATCATAATGATCCGTAATAAAATGTGCGATCAGTTTCTGTCCTTTTGAAAAGCCTGACATTTGTTCGCTGATTCTTGATAATAAGTTTTTCGCCATCTGGTTTCTACCACCGTTTCAAAATTCTGTTACAAGTGCCATATAATATTTTATATCCACATGCGGAAAAAATCAAGACCAACCTGAAAAACTTACTCGGGGATACCGGAAATTTTGGTTTCATGAGTTGCAGAAGCTGTCTGTCACATCATGACATCCAGCACCAGCATCAGAATAAATCCGGTCATAAATCCTATTGTCAGCAGACCTGTTTTTCCGTCGCTTCCGGCTTTCGGTATCAATTCTCCTACCACGACATAAATCATAGCACCTGCTGCAAAGGCAAGAAGGAACGGCAGGACAGACAGGGTCATACCGGTCAGCAGCAGTGTCAGGATTCCGAAAAACGGTTCAACAGCACCTGAAAGTGTTCCGATCAGAAAGGAACGTGTTTTTGACCGTCCGGCTGCTTTCAGCGGCATAGAAATAATGGCACCTTCAGGCAGATTCTGAATAGCAATTCCAAGTGCAAGTGCAGTGGCAGATGCAGCAGCAGGTTTGCTGCCGCTGCTCATTGCAGAAGCCAGTACCACACCTACCACCATACCCTCTGGAATATTGTGCAGTGTTACGGCAAAAATGACCATAGCGGTCTGTTTGAAGCTTTTGGATTTCCGGCAGGCTGCCTTTGTTAAATACCAATCGGCACACTGATTGACAAGCAACAGCAGTATTACACCTGATAGCATTCCCAGAACCGGAATAAAACATTTCACACTCTGACCCTCACAAAGCTCCAGTGAAGGTATGATCAGCGACCATATAGATGCAGCCGTCATGACGCCCGAAGCAAAACCGGCGATCAGCTTTTCGGTTGCGGGTCTGGCAGCAGTTTTCAGAAAAAATACAGATGAAGCCCCTGCCGCAGTGCCAATAAATGGAATCAGCAGTTCCCATAATGCAGTGGTTAGATTCATAAGACGCCTCTCTTTCAGAGAATCTTTGTTCCGCCGCAGGGATACAACCGCAAAGAATGGACGTATCCCTGTGATGATCCTACAAAAATACCGGATTCAGTCCGTGATTTCCTTACTATCATTAAATGCGGATATGGTTCGTGATGTTACCCGTATTTAGGCGGTATACGAACGATCGGCTGCCAGATTCCGAAAACCGACAACAGCCGATAAAAGATATCAGATAGGTTCTTGCATATTCATAGAATTTATAGTATAATTATACATCATCATACATCATATCTTTATGATGCTGTATTTAGTCGAAATAATGGCTTACAGGAGAAATCAATATGACAAACACCAGTCTTTTGAATCAGATTTTCTCTCCTAAGGACATAAAAAATCTTTCTGAGGCAGAGCTTTCACGGCTCTGCCTCGAAATCAGGAATATCATCGTTAATACGGTTTCTCAAACAGGCGGTCATCTTGCCTCTAACCTTGGCGTTGTAGAGCTTACAGTTGCCATTCACAGTGTTTTTGATGTGCCGTTTGACAAAATCGTATTTGATGTGGGACATCAGTGCTATGCCCATAAGCTCCTTACAGGCAGGCTTGACAGAATCGGAACGATTCGTCAGGAAAACGGTCTTTCGGGTTTCCCGAAGCGCAGCGAAAGTCCCTGTGACTGTTTTAACACAGGTCACAGCAGTACCTCTATCTCTGCCGCCTACGGAATTGCTTGTTCCGCTGAGATGAAAAAGAATAACCGATATACTGTTGCCGTTATTGGTGACGGTGCGCTGTCGGGCGGTCTTGCTTATGAGGGACTGAATAACGCGGGTCGTTCCAAAAAGAATCTGATTGTCATTCTCAATGATAATAAGATGTCAATATCCGAAAATGTAGGTTCGATGGCGCGGTATCTGTCTGATATGCGTATCAAACCCACATACCTTGATGCAAAAAGCAGGGTGCAGAGCAATCTTGAAAAACTGCCTGCCGTGGGAAAGCCCATTGCTGACGGAATGAGAAGTACCAAGGAATTTATCAAAGATGAGCTGTTCGGACAGCGCAAAAACCTGTTTGAATACTTTGGATTCCGTTATTACGGTCCTTATGACGGACACGATATCACACAGCTCCGCAAGGCACTCAAGGCTGCTAAGCGCCGCCGCGGACCTGTTCTGGTTCATATCTGCACCGTAAAAGGCAAGGGATATGAATATGCAGAGAAGAATCCGGGCGCGTTTCACGGCATTTCGTCCTTCGATATCAAAACGGGAGATTCCAAACGCTCCACAAAGGGCTATTCCGATGTATTCGGCGAAGCACTCTGTGACCTCGCCGAAAAGGACAAGCGAATCTGTGCCATAACCGCAGCAATGTCGATCGGTACGGGATTGGATGGCTTTGCGGGGAAATATAAAGAGCGGTTCTATGATGTTGGTATTGCCGAGGAACATGCCGTGACCTTTGCCGCAGGACTTGCCGCAGGAAAATCCATTCCGGTTTTTGCTGTTTATTCTACTTTTTTACAGCGCAGTTATGATCAGATCCTTCATGATGCAGCACTGCAAAATCTTCATATTGTTCTTGCGGTAGACAGAGCCGGTATTGTCGGAGAAGACGGCGAAACACACCAGGGAATTTTTGATGTTGCATTTTTCAATACGATTCCCAATGTCACGGTTTATGCTCCGTCTGATTTCAACGAGCTTCGTACTATGCTCAATAAGGCGGTTTATGATACCGGCGGAGTCGCTGCTGTCAGATACCCCAGAGGCGGCGAAAGCTGTTTGCCGGAGGATTATCAGTATCAGGACGCTCCTTTTCAGATTTACGGAAGTACAAAAAGCAAGTATCTGATTATTACATACGGCAGATTGTTTGTACAGGCATGTGCGGCTAAAAAGCAGCTTGCCGCTGTTGGCAGGGACTGCTGCATCTTAAAGCTTAATACCGTCAAGCCTATACCGCAGGAAGCCGTTCTGGCTGCCAAAGGATTCCGCCGTATTCTCTTTGCGGAGGAAGGCATCAGGAGCGGCGGTGTTGGTGAAGCTTTTGGGTTTATGCTGTATCAGAACGGTTACAAAGGGCAGTTTGTTCTGAATGCTATTGAAGGATTTGTACCACAGGCCAAAACGAACTCTGCTCTCCACCATCTGGAGCTTGACAGCGAGGGCATGGTCAAAAAGCTATTGAATTCGGAGGAATAATGAATGCCGTCAAAAAAACGTCTTGATGTTCTTGTTTATGAAGCAGGTCTTGCAGAAAGCCGCGAAAAAGCTAAGGCAATCATCATGTCCGGCATTATTTATGTGGACAACCAAAAGGCTGATAAGCCCGGCACTGCCTACAAGGAAGATGTAAAAATAGAAATGCGCGGCAATAAGCTGAAATATGTCAGCCGCGGCGGTCTGAAGCTTGAAAAAGCGGTTGCGGCATTTTCGCTGGAGCTTAAGGATATGATCACAATGGATATCGGTGCATCTACAGGCGGATTTACCGACTGTATGCTCCAGAACGGTGCAAAAAAGGTTTATGCCATTGATGTAGGCAGAGGACAGCTTGACTGGAAGCTTCGCAGCGATGAACGTGTTGTCAACCTTGAACGTACAAATATAAGATATATTACCCGTGAACAGGTTCCCGATGATATTGACTTTTTCAGCGTAGACGTGTGTTTTATTTCGCTTTGTCTGGTACTGCCGGCTGTACGGCCGCTTCTGAAAAGTGATGCCTGCGCTGTATGTCTTATTAAACCGCAGTTTGAAGCGGGGCGGGAAAATGTAGGCAAAAACGGTGTTGTTCGCGATAAATCTGTTCATGCCGCTGTCATACAAAAAATATGCAGCTTTTGTCTGGAAAACGGATTCGACATATTAGACCTCGATTATTCGCCGATAAAAGGACCTGAAGGGAATATTGAGTATCTGCTGTATATCAGGAGATCTAATGCACCTGCGGCTATGAAGGATATTGACATCCATGCAGTGGTAGAAGCATCACATATTGAATTAGGGAATCACTGAATAAATCATAATCCGGAGAATGTGATCAATGAATAATTTTCACGATATTGCCATAGTACCCAACCTTACCAAAAGCGGCGCTTATCAGACCTCGCTCAAGGTCATTAAAAAGCTCAGAGAGCTTGGTATGCGGGTGTTTATGCCGGCAACACTGTCAGAAAGATATCCTGACAGCGACATCGTATGGTGTCGGGGCAATGATATTCTGTATTCGTCCTGCGACATGGTTCTTACGATCGGCGGTGACGGTACAATGATTCATGCTGCAAGGCGGGCAGCACCATACGGCAAACCCTTGCTTGGTATCAATACAGGACGGCTTGGCTTTGCGGCAGAGCTTGAGCCGAATGAGCTTGATATGCTCTCTCGTCTTCAAAACGGTGATTATACCATTGAAAAGCGTATGATGCTCAGAATCACACACCTTGCCGCGAATTCCACAACCGAGCTTTTTGCCATTAACGATGCCGTTATTTCCCGCGGCTCACTCAGGCTGGTAGATATAGATGTGACTCTTGCGTCCGACCAGCGCAGTATCTGTCATTATCGTGCAGACGGGCTGATTATTTCTACCCCCACCGGGTCGAGTGCTTATTCACTTGCAGCGGGAGGACCGGTAGTAGAGCCTACCATGAAATGTATGGTCATGACTCCTATATGCTCTCATGCACTTTTCGCCAGACCTGTTGTATTCAGTCATCACTCCGAGATATCCCTTCGTGCTTATACGGATGATAACACAGAGGTTTTTCTATCAGTTGACGGTGCTGTAACCATCAGGCTCGGACGTTCTGACATCGTGAATATCACCTCATCAGATATCTATGCGGAGCTTATCAAGCTAAAGGATAAAACTTTTTATCGTGTGCTGAACGATAAATTCACGGAGGAGGATACTTGACATGAAGGTGAACAGGCAGGCAAAGATTCTGGAGCTTATCAAGGAGCACAGTATTGAAACGCAGTCTGATCTGCTTGATATGCTCAAAAATGAAGGATATCATGTCACACAAGCAACTGTTTCAAGAGATATCAAGGAAATGCGCCTGATCAAGGTGCTTGGCAGTGACGGTGTTTATCAATATGCTGCCGAAGCAGCTTCGGACAAAGAGGATTTTTCTCATTCTTACCTGTTTACTACAGCGGTAGTCAAGGTGGATTATTCTCATTCACTTGTCGTTATTAAAACCCGCAGCGGCATGGCACAGGCGGTGTGTGCCGCTCTTGATGCAACCAATCGTCCGGGAGTTCTCGGTTCTATCGCGGGTGATGATACGATTTTTGTTGCTACCCGTGCAGATGCTGCTTCTGTTGCGTTAGTGGCCGATATCAAAAGACTGATGTCTGATACCGATATCAGATAACCCCGGCATCATATTTGCGTTTTATCTTCTGAGATATGAAGGAGTTATTTTATCATGCTCACAAACCTGTATATAGAAAACATAGCAGTCATTGAAAAAACCAGTATCGATTTCACAGAAGGTCTGAATGTCATGACAGGTGAAACCGGTGCGGGAAAATCGATTGTAATTGATTCGATCAATGCCGTTCTGGGGAACAGAACTCCCCGCGATCTGATTCGCAGCGGTGCAGATACTGCGCTCGTTTGTGCCGAGTTTACCGACCCCTCGCAGAAGGCAGTTGATGCCCTGCGTGAATATGGCTTTGATACCGATGACGGTTCAGTTATTCTCCAGCGAGAGCTGAATACTTCCGGAAAGGGAAAATGCCGTATCAACGGCAGACCGGCATCTGTGAGTATTCTGAAGGAAGTGGGTGCTTACCTTATCAACATTCACGGTCAGCATGAGAGCTACGAATTGATGTCGCCCGATCTGCATATTACCTATATTGACAAGCTCGGCAATCTGCATGATGATGTGGAAGCATACCGGGAGGTATTTCAGCGTTATAAATCCCTCCGTGCAGAGCTGAATAAGGCACAGCTCGATGATTCGGAACGGGCAAGAAAAATAGATCTTCTTACCTACCAGATCAACGAACTGGAAGAAGCGGAGCTGTATGTCGGCGAATATGAAGAACTGACCGAGCAGAGAAATCTTCTTGAAAACCGTGAACGGATTGCAGAAGCCCTGAACGAAACCCGTGAAGCCCTGAACGGCGGTGAGGATACAGATGGTGCTGTTCAGGCATTGGAACAGGCTTGCAGCGCACTGAGTAACATCACCGATTTTCTGCCGGAGGCAGATGCACTTCTGCAGCGGCTGCAAAGTGCCGCTTATGAGCTTGAGGACTGTGCCGGCGAGGTAACAGGTCTGCTTGATGACTCGGAATCGGATGAATACAGTCTGGAGGAAATCGAGGACAGACTTGACCTGATTCGTCGGTTGGGCAGAAAATACGGTGTTACGATCGAGGAAATGCTGGCTTTTCTTGAAAATGCCCGCAAGGAGCTTGATACTCTGGAAAGATATGCAGAAAACCGGGAAGCTCTTGAAGCAGATTGTCAGGCGGCACTTCGACAGGCAAAGATACTTGCCAAAAATCTGTCTGACAGGCGCAGAGAAATCTCGGTGCAGTTTTCTTCGGCAGTCAGGGAGGAAATGACGTTTCTGGATATGCCGAATGTACAGCTTGTGATCAGGCAGGAGTCGTGTGAGCTGAACAGCTTCGGCTGTGATGATATGGAAATCCTCATTTCAACAAACCCCGGTGAAGCACCGAAGCCTGTATCAAAAATCGCTTCCGGCGGTGAACTGTCGAGAATGATGCTGGCAATCAAAAATGTGCTTGCGGATAAAGATGACATTGATACCCTGATCTTTGATGAGGTAGATACCGGAATCAGCGGCAGTGCGGCTCAGAAGGTAGGACTTAAGCTCAGAGAGGTTTCCAAAAGCCGTCAGGTGCTTTGCGTTACCCATCTGGCTCAGATTGCCGCCCTTGCTAACGGACACTACAAGATCCACAAGGACGTGGCAGACGGCAAAACCTATACCAGTGTGGATAAGCTTGACCGCACCGGCAGGATCGGTGAACTGGCACGTATTATCGGAGGTGTTGAGATCACACAGGCAACACTGGACTACGCTGCTGAAATGCTCAAAAACGGAGCGCAGTAACTCAGGATTCTTTTTTGAGTTCTATGTTTCATTTGAATTTTATTTGAATTTTATTAAGGAGATGCTTAAAATGGATTGCTTATTCTGTAAAATTATCAGCGGAGAAATTCCTTCCAAAAAGGTGTATGAGGACGAAACGGTTTATGCCTTTTATGACATTGCACCCATGGCACCCGTCCATGTGCTGATTATTCCCAAACAGCACCTTAGTTCGATCAATGACGTTACACCCGAAAACAGTGCAGTTATCGCACATATCTATGAAGTGGCTGCACAGCTTGCCAAGGAGCTGGGAATTGCCGAGAGCGGTTACCGGGTGGTATCCAACTGCGGCGCTGATGCAGGTCAGACGGTGTTCCATCTGCATTTTCACCTTCTCGGCGGCAGTAAACTCAAGGTTGAGATGTGCTGATCATGCCCGGAGCTTTGCTGTGTTGTGAATGACAGGGAGGATTACCGACAATGAAACGGCCGTTTGCAGTAATTGGGTTTTCATACTGTGCTGCACTTGCGGCTGCTTTGTTGTCGGGTGTGGTTTTTTATCCGTATTTTGCCGCTTTTTTTCTTATCGGACTGATCGTATCTTTAGCTGTAAAACCGATCAGAAAGAGTATTTATGTTTCTGCCTCGATGCTTTCGGCATTGACTGCAATGATCATGCTTTCTGTTTTCACGACCACTTATGCAGTACCTGCCGGGCAACTTACTGATCAGACCGCAATTGTGACGGCGGAGGTCTGTGACCTGCCCTATGAAAGCGGAGAACGCTGTTATTATAAGCTCCATACCCGTTCAATAGCTCTTGAACAATCCGTGCAGGATACCACTATACTGGTATCCTGTGCAGATGCCATAGATTGTGAGCCTTACGATATCCTTGAAGCGGAAGTCACGTTCTATTCTGTCGGCGAAGGCTCATACCGTTTCAGTGCCTATTCAGGCGGCATCTTTGCGCGGGGAACAATCAACCACTATAAGCCTGTTTCCGTAACACACACCGATCATAAGCCGTTGTATTATTATGCGCTGACAGCCAGAAAAGCAATTACCGATATGCTGCGTGACTTGTTGCCGCACAGACAATTTTCCTTTGTCAACGCGCTTCTCACAGCCGACAGCTCTTTTCTTTCTGATTCGGATCTTCGAGATCTGCGTACAGCGGGATTGTCCTATGTGATTGTTGTATCTGGCTTTCACGTATCGTTTGTAGCAGCATTGGTGTTTTCGCTTTGCGGACTGCTTGCACTTCCCAAACGGCGTACTGCTGTACCGCTGTGTATTGCTTTTGTGTTTGTTTATATGGCAATTGCAGGTTTTTCACCGTCCGTTGTCAGAGCCGGCATAATGAATATAATTTACTACATCGGGTATGCCTGCTTCAAGAAACCTGATTCGCTGAATTCGCTGGGCTTTTCCGCTTTGATACTGTGTGTTCTGAATCCGTTTACAGTGGCAGGTGTCAGTTTTCTGTTATCCTTCTCTGCAACTCTCGGTATCATTTTGTTTGCAGAAGGATTGTCGCACTATCTGTATTATTCGATCATACAGCTTCAATTTTACACGGTCGGAAAGCTGGGAAAACTCCCGCTTCTGAAGCTTGATGCAGATATGACGAGAATCAAAACAAGACGCAGCAAGATCGTGATGGCAATTATGACCGCTGTATCGGTATCGGTCAGTGCCTTTTTGTTTTCCCTGCCTGTTTATGCCATTTTCTTTGGAAATGTACCATTGTATTCGGTGTTTGCGGGGCTGATTACCGAACCCGCTGTTATGCTTGCGATGATATCCGCTGTTCTGATGCTCTTGTTCACTGCAAGCGGTATTTTTTCCTTTCTTGCGCTGCCGTTTACCATTGCAGCAGGTGTTTCTGTTAATTTTATACTCGCTGCTGCCAATTGGATTGCCGCATTGCCGTTTGCAAAAGTGACGGTATCGTTTTTTCTGATCATCCTCTGGAGCGGTATGGTGCTGTTTCTGATTCTGATACTCAGAAGGTCGGGGATGTTTTCCGGTGTCAGCCATAAAGCTTACCGCAGGCAGCGTATTTGTATAGTACTGGCTGTATCTGTATTCTTATCAGGTACAACGATCAGTTATGCGTTCCGCCATTTTGGCACAAGACTCGCTGTGCTGGATACCGGAGAGGGAATTTCGGCTTTGCTGACAAAGAACGATCAGGTATATATGCTTTCCTGCGGCGGAAGTCCCTATAAGTCGGCTGTACTCAGACAGTATATAGAACACAGCAATATTGATACTATCAGAATACTTGTGGCTGCCGATACGGATAATAATACCTCTGCTTATGCGAATACGGTTTTATCCTCGTGCCATGTTGCAACAGCGGCAGTCTATCAGGAAGAATCCCTTGATGAACATACCCATTCACTGCTGCTTGCGGCAGATCATCTGCTCCCGCTTGCAGCGGGCAGCTCTCATAATAATATTATACAAGACGGCAGTGTTTCCATACATACCATGATTACTGATGAATGTAATGCGGTTTATGCCGATACACAAACATTGACTGTATTGCTGCTCTATGACGGAACAGACTGCTCTGCACTGCCGCAGCAGTACCGAAGCGGCGATGTACTGGTTTTTTGCGGAAAAACAGCGCACACGGAACTGCTTCATTATACCAACGTAATTATATCCAATACCGCTGATGCGTTGCCGCGATATGTTGCACCGGATTATTCCGGACTTTATACCACATCAGGCAGCGGTAATATCATAGTGACTTCATACGGTCAAAACCGTATGCTGATCGGGAGGGAAAGTCCGTGGCTAAGCTAACCGAACAGGATTTCAGAAAAGAACTGACAAAGGGAGAGCCTGCACGGGTGTATCTGATTTACGGTGAAGAAAAGTATCTTGTCAGAAGCTATACGGCGATGACCGTCAGTAAGGCGGCAGGTAAAAAGCCGTCTGACTTTGATTTTATCAAGCTCCGTTCAGACGCAGCAATAGACGAACTGTTTGATGCGTCTGAACAGCTTCCTGTGTGTTCTGCCTATCGCTGTATTCTTGTGACAGACTTTAATGCCGAGGCACTTTCAGAGGCAGAAATGAAGCTTCTGGAAGAGTATCTTTCTGATATCCCTGAAACAACTGTTATTATTTTTTCTATGCCGACTGTCAATTATGATGCCGGTAAAGGAACGGGCGAGAAAAAGGGAACAAAATATAAAAGATTGACAGATGCCGCTGCTAAAAACGGGATTGTACTGGAGCTTGCCAAAAAAAGCGATACCGCCCTTGAAAAACACGTAACCGCATGGGCAGAAAAAAACGGCTGTACCATTAACCGTGCCAACGCCGGCAGGATCGTATCTATGTGCGGCACAGATATGACAAACCTGAAAAACGAGGTTGATAAGCTCTCAGCGTATGCCAACGGACGTGAGATCACAGAGGATATGATCGATCTGCTTGCTACGGTACATTCGGAGGTCAGAATATATGCTCTTTCGGACTGTCTTGCCCGGAAGGATTATAACGGAGCCTATAAGAATCTGTATAAGATGTTTGAGCAGAATGAGAAGCCCGAGATCATTTTGTCCGTATTAAGCTCGGTCTTTGTAGATATGTATCGTGCTCGGGTCGCATCTGAAAGCGGCAAAAGTATTGCCGAATGTGCCGCAGATTTCAAATACGGCAGACGGGATTTCGTATTGAAAAACGCGCTTGCAAATAGCAAAAGCTATTCAACCGGAACACTCAGAAGGTTTCTCGATGCTATTTTAGATGCCGATATCAAGCTGAAAAGCTCTCGTGCAGATTCACAGATCCTGCTGGAAACGCTTATTGCCAAACTGATTCTAACCGCCAGGGAGGAACAAAATTGATCAAGATCAAAGAGGTCGTCATTGTTGAAGGAAAATACGATAAGATCAAGCTGTCAAATATGATCGACGGACTGATTATTACTACCGAAGGCTTTGGTGTGTTCAAGGATAAAGAAAAACAGGCATTGATCCGCCGTCTTGCAGAAACACGAGGTATCCTTATACTAACAGATAGCGACGGTGCAGGCTTTGTTATACGCAATTTTCTGAAAGGAACTGTTGCGCCGTCTGCTGTCAGACATGCCTACATTCCCGATATCTTCGGGAAGGAAAAGCGTAAGGAGAAGCCTTCCAAAGAGGGAAAATTAGGCGTTGAGGGTATCTCTGAGGAGATACTGCGGGAAGCTATTCTGCGTTCGGGTGCAGAATGTGAGCAGTCTGACGGCAGGGTCAAAGCGGCAGGGGAGATCACCAAAGCGGATTTTTATGCGTGTGGTCTGAGCGGGACGGCATATTCTGTTCAAAAGCGCGAAAAGCTTAAACAAGAGCTGCACCTGCCCGAAAAGATGACTGCTAATACCCTGCTTGATGTTATGAACTGTTTAATGGCTCGCAATGAATTTTTTGATCTTTGTTCCGAACTTTTTAACAGTGATGAAGAAAGGAGGGAAGTCTGATGATGAATGTAACCCTGCTCGGAACAAGCGGCATGATGCCGCTCAAAAACAGATGGCTTTCTTCTTGTATGATCACGTGCAACGGACATTCCATCCTTACGGACTGCGGCGAAGGAACACAGATTGCCGTCAAGGAAGCCGGGCAGCGATTCAAGCCAATTGATACGATCTGTATCACGCATTTTCATGCCGACCATATTTCGGGACTTCCCGGTCTGCTGCTGACGATGAGCAACGAGGGCAGAACAGAACCGATCATGATGATAGGACCTGCGGGATTGGAAAGGGTAGTCAGAAGCCTGTGTATCATTGCACCTAATTTGCCGTTCGAGATACGCTTTCTTGAATATACCTGTCCTCTTACATACAAAAGCGGAAATATAATTATCAAGCCGTTTCCCGTTTCTCACCGTGTTCCATGCCTTGGCTTTTCCTTTGAACTAAAAAGGGTCGGTAAGTTTGATTTGCAGAAGGCACAGTCTAACTGTGTTCCCATAAAGGTATGGGGAATGCTGCAAAAGGAGGACACGGTTGTCTATGAAGGCAAGGAATACACCTCCGATATGGTGCTCGGAGCACCGCGAAAGGGCATAAAGGCAGTTTACTGTACAGATACAAGACCTGTAAAGTCGATTATTGAAAATGCCAGAGATGCAGATTTGCTTATATGTGAGGGAATGTTCGGCAATGAAGAAAAGCTTCACAGAGCTAAAGAAACCTGTCACATGATCTATCGGGAAGCAGCGGAAATAGCTGTTAAATCCAATGTAAAGTCACTTTGGCTTACACACTATAGCCCGTCCATGCCCGAACCGGAGGAGTTCCTCTCGGCGGCATCAGACCTATTTCCCGCAGCATCATGCGGTTTTGACGGAAAAACGATCGACCTGCAATTCGAGGACTGATAGAAACGCTACAAATACAGCAATCGGACAGACAGCTCATTTAGCTGTCTGTCCGATTGCTTCCAGAACACTTTTAATGATTTCTGCCCGGTTAAAGGGTGTTACAAAATAAAACCCATCCGCATGAGGTTTCATCATACGTGCTATTTCCACAGCAATCTCAATACCGACCTTTGCAGCTTCTTCACGGGTCATATCGGATCTGAAACGTTCAACAAGCTCATCTGGTATGTCCATTCCGGGAACTTCGTTTTTCATGTAGCTTGCATTTCTCAGGCTTACCATTGGCATGATACCTGCCAACACCTTTACACCGCACTGACGTGCTTTGTCGATCGACGCTATTGCGGATTCTGAAAATACGGGTTGTGTGAGAACAAATGAAAGTCCGGCATTTTTCTTTTTTTGAAGACGTTTAAGGGAGTATTCTGTTTTTCGTGGCTGAGGATCATAAGCACCGCCGATCATCATAGGAGAATCCGAAAAAACATCAGCATTCAGCTTGCTGATCAGTTCCATAAGACGCACAGAATCCATATTAAAAACCGGTTTTATAATTCCTCTGTCGGTTTCCGCAATATGATCGCCCGTTACCGCCAGAACCGCACGAATTCCTTCACTGTGCGCTCCTAACAGAATCGAACGGACAGCATTGATATTTCTGTCACGACAGCAAATGTGGGGCAGTACTTCAATACCGATTTCTCGTTTGATACGTGCTGAGCAAACCACGGGATCAGCCTTTGCGTGGCCAAGGGGAGAGTCAGACACGGTAATAATGTTGACTCCGCTTTCTTTCAGAATAGCCGCAGCATGGAGCATTTTTGTAAAATCAGAATTATTTGGCGGGTCAAGCTCTGCTGCAATCACGAACTCATTATCGGCTATCAAAGAAGAAAGGCGCGGTACGGTATTCTTTTTGCGCGTATCAGACGGAATAATTGACTTGACAGAACGTGTGGCAGGCTTTTGGAGCATTTCGGCAACCGCCGCAATAAATGACGGCTCTGTGCCGCAGCAGCCGCCAATTGCCGATACACTGCAGGCTATCAGTTCACTGCACCGTTGCGCAAAATATAACGGTGTTGCAGTAAATACCGTACGGCGGTTTTCTATAGCGGGATATCCCGCGTTAGGCATTACAATCGTGTATAAATCTGTGTTTTGCTGAATATAAGATAAAAAGGGAACAGCCAGCCGGATCATTTGTGCAGCACCGCTGCCGCAGTTCAGACCAGCCATGGTAAGCTTTGGTGCATTTTGTCTGATGCTTTCAAGCACGGCTGCACACGATGTACCGGAACGTGTACAGCCGTCAGGCAACAGTGCAAATGATACAATGATCTCCGCATCGGGCTTTACTGATATAATATAATTAATTGCAGGCAGAACCGTTCCAAGCTCAGAAAGTGTTTCAAAAATGAATGTTTCTGCACCGCATGACAAAAAGGTATCGACGATAAATCGGTATTCTTCGAGAATTTCGTCCATACTGCGATCAGGCGCATAAATGGCACTGACATCAGCGCACACCACGGCATTTTCTCCCGCACATTCTGCGGCAATATGATAACCTTGTGTTAGAATATCACGCAGACTCTCACGGGAATATCCACCCGTAATGGAATTGGCAGAAAATGTATTGGTTCTGATAAGCTTAGCGCCGGCAGCAATATACTCCGAGTGAATCCTGCGAATTACATCGGGCGAGATAACATTGTGTTTCTCACATTCGTTACACGACAGACCGCTCAGCTCCGAAAAATATGTTCCCATTGCACCGTCGGATGCTACAGTTTTCTGATTTATAAAAAGAGTTTTCAGATTCATTGTTATCACCTGTAATAATGGTTTTGATTTGACGCATATACCATAATAGAATCGTCTATTGGTCAGTAATATCTGACGTATTGTATGTCCAGAGAATGCTTATATTCCAAAGATTACAAGCTTTTAATATCATTTAAGCAATCCGAACAAACAGGTTTATTCTTATAAGCGATCAGATTATCCACCGAACCGCAAAAAACACATGAAGGACAATATTTTTTTATTTTTACACCATCATCATCAATGACAAGTTCTATAGAATCTTTGCCATCTGTAATCTCAAGCAGCTTTCTGATATCTGATGGTAACACCAATCTGCCAAGCTTATCGACCTGTCTGACAAATCGGATATCCCTCATGTGTATTCCTCCTTTTTTCAAGAAACGACATTTTAACCTTCATTTGTATATTATCCTACTATTTTTTCGTTAAAATGTCAATGGGGTGCAGCGTCGACGCTGCACCCGTGTTCGCGGTTTCGCTCAGCACCATAGAGAAGTCCTCTCTGCTATACAAGATGATTAGTGTGAACATATAACTCCTTCTGTCTGACTGAGCTATCGCTCTGAGTATGGGAGATTGGTGCTATGCCGCGCTATAAACAACAGTGGTCTATTGTTTGTGAGCATTGGGAGCACATAGGTACTTTTGACCGGCAAGGAGGAAGTCTATGCTCAACTATATATGGTCAGGTATGATTATTATCAGTTTTTTATGTTCGATAGTTACAGGTAGGGCAGAGGAACTGTCGCGCGCTATTCTTGACGGCGCAGATAAAGCAGTATCTCTTGTGATTTCTATGGCGGGCATAATGTGCCTTTGGACTGGTATCATGAGAATTGCCGAACGTGGCGGTCTAACACATTTAGTTGCAAGGATACTTTCACCAATTCTATGCAGGTTAATGCCGGATTACGATAAAGACAGCAAGGCAATGGCAGCGGTCTGTGCAAATATCACAGCCAATCTGCTGGGGCTTGGTAATGCCGCAACACCGTTTGGTCTTGCGGCTATGAGAGAAATGCAGAAGTCTAATCTGCTTGTCAATAAGCCGAATAGTAGTATGGTAATGTTTGTTGTGCTCAATACAGCTTCCATACAGCTTATACCCACTACCGTAGCAGCGCTGCGACAGGCGGCGGGCAGCTCGTCGCCGTACTCTATTTTGCCCTATGTATGGATTACTTCACTGTCCGCATTGCTTGCCGGTATAATACTCGTGCTTCTTTTTGTAAGGAATCGCAGTTCAAACCGTATTTTGTAAACCAGTGTTATTGATTCATGAGCAGGGGGAGTTATTACGGGCAGTGCAGGAGTATATATCGTACCGGTCACAATTGTATTGATTTTATTGTATGGTGCTTTGAAAAAAGTGGATTTGTTTGATAGCTTTACAGATGGGGCAAAGGAAGGCCTTAAAACATTGACATCGATTGCACCATCGCTGTTCGGATTGATTATCGCAGTGTCCATGCTGGAAGCATCCGGATTTTTTGATATTCTCACTAAGCTGTTCACACCTGTTTGTGAAATTGTTGGATTTCCGCCGGAAGTTCTGCCGCTGGGACTGATGCGGCCGGTCACGGGCAGCGGTTCGTTTGCAATGCTTGACTCAATACTCCGGAAATATGGCGCTGACAGTATCATTGGCAAAATAGCCTCGGTAATGGCGGGTTCTACCGAAACAACGTTTTATGCGGTGACAGTATATTTCGGCTCTATCGGTATTAAGAAAACCGGATTCACAATTCCGGCAGCACTTGCAGCAGACAGCATCAGCATGATTATGGCTTTTCTTACGATAAAGTATCTATAAATGCTTGCATTAACAAGGAATTATGCTAAAATAATCATGGGTGATGAACATGCTGACAGAAAAAGAAACTATGCTGCGCGCCAAAATGTATATGCTGAAACTGGCCGCAGGAATCAATCCTATAGATGATAGTGATATTAGTAATGATTCTGCACTTCAAAATGAACGCTTAAAAAAATGCTTTACTTATGTTGCCGAAGTACTGGACAATGCCTCTGGCAACAAAAATAATATAAAAAAAGGGTATAAAGAACCAAGGGCGGCACGGCAGCCTTTCAGTATTACTTCAGATGAAATCGCTTCAATTGAACTGATTCCACATGACTGCGTTATTTCGGAGTTAACTGCTGTTATCAATGAAGCAGCAGAAAAAGACGGAATGAAAAAGCTGCAGGCGGCAAGAATCAATGACTGGTTGGTAAATCAGGGATATCTGCAAGATAATACCAATGCACAAGGAAAAAATACACGTGAGCTTACTCCGAAATCTACATTGATCGGTATAAAGTCTAAGCCGGGAATGGGTTCTTTTGGAGCATACACAATTATAACGTACTCGGTTGATGCTCAAAGGTTTATTGTAGACAATCTTCAAGATATAGTTGAATACGCAAATGCACAATTGTTAGCAAAGTAATGTGTTACTTTACAGTAAAATCATTATTGATGTTTTGAATTGCTCAATCATCGGCTGTATAATTATGTTTGCAGGATTATTACGTTTGTCAAATATTTGTTAAAAAATCAAAAAATCAAATTCGGAATATTAATTCTCAGATATTGATATACGAAAACCGGATACTGCGCTGTTCCGCTCTCCTCTTAATGTCCCAAAACATTCATTTTGGGACATTCGTGCTGTTAGATTCCATACTCATTTATATACACACACGCACCTATCTATAAGCATTTCTATTGCCCATCTAAGGGTGTTTTTATATGCCCTTGTATAGATGCGTGTATCAACAACGTTCATTTCTGTATTTCATTCAATCATAGACAGCTCATATCATCCGAAACTTTCAGAATAACATCAATAAGTTCCAGGTTGTCTTTCCATTTATTATCTATAGCATTATATCCGGATATGGCACCAAGAATGTTGCCTGTAACCGCTCCGGTCGAATCGCTGTCGCCGTTATGGTTGACGGCAGCAATAATGCCTTTTGAAAAATCATCTTGATAACGTAGCGAACAATACAAGGCTATGCCGAGAGTTTCCTCCCCCACCCAGCCTTCTCCCAAGCGATGAATATTATTTCGGATTCATTGTTTTCGGATAGATCGACTGCAAGATCTATGATTTTTGATAGTGTAATAATTTCAGGAGCATTTTCAAAAATGGTACTAACTGTTTTTTTAGCTTCTGAAACGATTTCTTTCAAGCTCATATCAGATACCGGATAAACTATTCTATTGACAATATGTGCCAGTACAGCGGCAGGCATATACCCTAAAGAATGACTATGTGTAATAGCTGCTGCTTCTGCTGCTAACTGATCTGTCGCAATGACATCTATTCCGGCAATTAGACCGAGCGGAGCAGCACGCATAATGCCTCCGCAGCCTTTGCTGTTATTTATTTTTGACTCGATAAAGCTATTGGTCTTTTTTGTATCTCTCACTCGTTGTTGCAGTGCTGACAGACAGGTATTTCCAGGTGCTCTGGAGCTATACAGTGCTTTCCCGGTTCGTTGAGCAAGCTTGTATTCTGTAATGCCGTCTTTACCGTATCTTGAAAATATCTGACGCTCTCTGTAAAATTCAACAGCATATCCGAGTGCGTCACCAACTGCTCCACCGACTAAACAGCCTCTTATTTTATTATTTTTGTTTGTCATAATCTCATCACCATCATTTATGAAAACGCTTTTCTGAATGCAGTAATATTCCGGCCATTTTCACTGCCATATATAGCAAAACATACTTCATCAAAACACGTCCCGTATTTTTCTTCCAATAAAACATACTTGAAATATTCAGCTACATCCTTCGGACATCACTCTAAGTAAGAATATTTTTGTCGCCTACTATAAAACCATTTTGGACAGTCCCCAAAAGAGTCTGAAAGCCTGCTGTTTATACGATCTTTAAGTCTGACAACAAACCGGGCTAATTCATCCACTTTTTCAGCAGCTTCTTCCTTTGATCTCAGATGGAATCTTTTATCTGATACCCATACATTGAAATTATAGCTCTCGATCCTCATACGAAATGAAATAGAGTTAGTGGATGGACTTCTATCAATCAAAAGGTCATAAAGGTAGTTGTGTTCATCTCTGAAAAGCAGGATATTAGCGCCCGGCAAGCCGGTTTTAGGGAAAGATGCATTGATACCGTTCTTTTTGAAAATTCGGTTTATTGTTTGTTTGCCGCACAGATCTTTGATCATAGGAGCGTTCATCACCTCTTTCCAATATTCCGGAGGTGTTTCCTGAACAAGATCCGTAAAGAGTTGTTCTGCTTCACAGGAAAAGAGCTTTGAGAGTTCACTGTTGTGTTCATATTCATCCTGTGAAAAATAACAGTTTCTCTGATGATGAATCGGCTTTCCGAAATACGGTTCAAGCAAGTTGATGATATCGCTTGTGTCCCTCGGTTCACTTGCAGTGGTTGCTTCTATTTTTACCCATGCCGTATTGCGCTTATTTCCGTCATCGAAATCCCGTTCCATCATAATACCGCTCGACCCTATCGCTTCCGGAAGAGGCGGAACGATCTGTTTCCAGACTTCATTAGGCTTGATTGCAAGAGATAAATCCCCGTTTCCATACCAGTCAATACCGTCCAGAATGAGTTTTGAAAAGCTGAAATTGTAAGGTCTGGGAATTTTGGAAAAAATCTCGGTCACTATCGGAAGATCATTTTCATCGGAGTAGATCATTCCTTCATACCATTTTTCCGAAACACTTGTTATATATCGGTTCCCATATTCCTCAGGAGCCCGGTTTTTATCTTCAATACGACAATATTTTTGCAGAACAGGGAATTTTTTGAAGGTATCGTCTACTTTCCCGCAATGCAGTAAAAAACCTACATTGTGATATTCAAGTCCCAATTCAGACAGCATATTGTCGATATATGCTTTTGTCTTGCTATATTTTACTTTATCAATAATGTTATAGCAGTAGAAGTCAAATACTCTCATAGCATTATTTCTCCTCTCTAATCGACCATCGACCTTCATAGAGTTTCCTGCCCCTCTATTCTATCATATTGATTGACCATTTGTCCACACGATTTCATTTGACAGACAGGATTTTATTAAGAATAATCGTTTATATTGAACTGTATTCGACGCTGCCGATTTTCTATTGACATTCGATTTGAATATTTGCTATAATCATATTACTATTAGTAATATTGGAGGGGGCAATACGGAATACATAATACTTGGCTTACTGATACTGAGCGGCAGAACAAACGGTATGCAAGTTATATTTGAAGAAATACTTAAACTGAAATAATGCTGTTTTCTAAGGAAGCACTGACAGGCGTGATCTATTCAGCGCTTCCCTGAGTACAGGAATTGAATCCACTGTTGCTCCGCGCATTCACAACAATTTGTCCCATCCTTCAAGAAGCACGGGATGCCCGTCTACATACTCTTTGGGGTATTTCCTGTTTATTTTGTCAAATTCTTCTTCGCTTATTTCGCTATTTTACCAAAGTTCAATCTGCCGCTGATGCCATTATCACCACAAAACGGTCAAGACTTTTGTCATAAACGGTCAGACAAAGAGCTCCCCACCATTCACGACCATCGTCAAAAAACTCTGACCAGTCTGTCGTCCATCTGTAGACCTCAAGGCCGTCTGTTCCACCCGGAAACAAAACACTATTGACCCTCTCAAAATCCGCGTCAGTATAAGTATGTTTGCTGGGCGGGCAAAGGAACGCTTTCCGATAATTCAGCCATTCATCCGAGCCTATCGGAGCAAAAAGTGCTTTGCTTTTAATTTTTTTACTTCTCGCACGGCTAAGATCATAAGACCATTCTCTGCCGCCGTCAAAGAGTTTGTCAGCGGCAGAGCCTAAAGCACGTCGGTGTGAATCAGCACTGCAGTAAAGGGAATCCCCCTCGGCTTTCGTGATAATGCAATAATTGCATACAATGTCCGGATACTCTGCTATCAGCTTATAAAACGAATCAGCATCTGCTTCTTTTCCCGTATTCCTGCAGTACTCCAACGTATTGCGGACAATAGTATCAATAAGGTTCTTCCGGCTGCCCGCACCTTTCGGTGTTCCCACCACCCTATACCATTTTCCCGGATAATCCCAGACTTCTTGAAAATAAGCCTCAACAGGATACGGATCAACAACAGAACCGACATCGGGAAATACAATTCTGATTTTCTCTAAAGCCGCTCTGTGAATCTCATTCCGGAGTTCAACTGCGTGTTTCAGCTCCTGTTCACTATACACTATGATTACACCTCATTTGAACCCGCATAGTCTTATTGAAATGAAGCCGGTTTATTTCTTACTCTTTATACCACACCGGTTTCCCCACCGCTACCTTTTTTATTTTGCAATAGTCATGTTTTTTCATCTGACATCATAATAAAACTTGTCTGCTGCCTCTCTGTCCCTGCCGGTAAAAATGCGCTTTGTCATCTTTCTGTTTTTTATCAGATAGAAGTCGCCGAATTCATCGAATTTGCGGCTTGATGTAACAATATATGAATACCTAAGGCTGCCGAACTTCTTTTTATACCTTTTTCCCAAGGCGTTCAGCCGGGAAGCAAAATCCATATCTTCAAGGCTGATAAGCGTTTCATCGAATCCGCCGACCTCTATAAATGTCTGCTTGTAGAACCAGAACATACCTCCGGAAAGTGCAGCTTTGTTCTTTATCATGATCGGGATAAGATTCACAGCAACAGCAGCCGCAGAACATACTATTCCTACTGATATCCTGTCAAACCGCATCGGATGTTATGCAGTCAGAATGGGGTACCATCAGCTTCGGAAAGGGAAACGGTCCATAAGCTATACATTGACTTGCGACACATCTCAGCAGCTTGCCATAATCCAGACGGGCACCTTTTTCACGGAAGATTTTATCCATCGTTTCAAAGCATCTTCCGTGAATGGCAACATAGGTTGCCACCATGAAAATACATGCGTTTTTATTGACAGTCAGGCTCTTTGCAAATTCTTTCATGGTTTCGGGAATATCCCATTCGTATAGAGATCCTTTTCCTGCTCTGTCTTTCCCATATCTGCCACGGCGTAAGGACACCGTGTATATTTCCTCAGGTGTTTCGGGCTGTAGCACCGGCTATGGGGGCTGCCTGTCCGGCGACCTGGTTTGTCATTGACATGAGCGTCCGTTATTTACATACCACAAAAATATATCTGGAAACATCACTCAGATAAGAAAACAGCAATAGCCCCTCCCCCGAGCCAACCGTATCCGGTACATAATCCGTTTTATGGCAGACCGAACCGACCTTATAGGAGTATACCCTGCCAAGCATATCCGTAAAAGTAATTGTATCACCTATATTCAGAGATGTCAGAAAACCAAGGCTGTTATTGTCATTCTGCCCTCCTATGATCAGGTCATCGTTATAGATACTGCCGGAATATCTGCATGGAACACACATGGCGCAGCTTTCATCCCAATGCGAATAAACAGGCAGCTTTATATTTCCCGAGGGCACCTGAAGTATTCCGACATAATCACTGCCGTCAATATTCATCATCGGCATCTCCGTATAATACCTACTTTCTTTTGTACCCTGTGATAGAGGGGGAAGTATATTTTCAATTTTTTCTGCCACTAACGCCGGATCATTGACAGCACTTTTATGACTCACCATAAGCATCAGAGCAATGGTGACCAAAGCTGCCGCAATCACAAGAATGCAGGCAGCATACCGCTTTTTAATCATGTGATTCCCCTCTTTTATAAGCTATCAGAATTACTGACAAAGAAGCCGAAAGGATCAAAACAACTAAAGTATAAATCAAAATTGCAGGGTCATCACCGGTTCTTAAAGGAGACGAATTGTCACCCGAATCAGGTTTGCTGCTTTGCGAGTCCTGCCGGGGCGTTTCTTCGCTGAAATGATTGACTATTGTAAAGACCTTGCCGTACTGTGAAAAGGTGATCTCATATTCTGTTCCGATCCCTCTCTCGACAACCGTCCATACGGAACCGTCATCAAGAGCTGTCCATTTGCAGGTCCAGTTTTCTCGTGCCGATACGGTGTATATTCCGACGCTTTTACCGTCCTTGAACACTTCTATCTGCACATGATCGGGGCGATGCGCTTCAAACCCCTCATCATCCCAGAGAACGACCGCCCTGTATTCCGTTTCCTGATTTGTCGGAGCATACTTTCCCGGCTTCGGAAGGGCATTGATATCATAATTCCAGCTTCCGTCATCGTTGATGTCGGGAACTGAAATAATAAACGGTTCAAAACCCGAAACTTGATCTTCTGTTTCATTCTTTGTCCAGCGGACAAGGTACAGACCGACGGGGAGATCTGTAAATTTCACGGCACCATTCTGATCTGTGTTTTTTTCCTGTGTCGGTGAAATGGAATTTGCCAATGTATAGGCGGTCAATGTAGATGCAATGTTCTCCCATTCTGACTGAGAGGAAACCGCATTGATGTTTACCGGCAGATCCCGGAAAGCAGTGCTTAAAGTGTATTCTTTATTTTCAGATACATCTGCCGCATGGAAAATCTGTATTTCCAATCCCTCAAAAAGCTTATCCCCATGATGGTAGGTCAGCCGGAGAGAGCACCTTCTTTCCGTTTCGATAGGCTGATAGGTCTGTACGGTTCTGGTATCAACTGAAAATGACATCAAGCACACAGTTACTAAAGCATAGATCAGTATTTTGGAAAAAAGCCCCTTTTTCATAATTCATCAGCCTCCTCAATAACCGGTTTTTTTCTGACAGGCTTAAAAAAGACATACAGTATCAGCACTAACAGGATCGGCATTGCCACGATCGGAGTAACGATCAGTCTGCTGACAAGATACGCATCAGATGTAATAACCAACTCCTTACGGTCAGTGGTTGCGATCCTTTTCCCCCGAACAAGCAGACGGTGGGTGTTGATGCCATAGGGAGCGCAGGTCATCAGCGTACAGTAATCCATCGTTTCATCTATTTCAAGATCGGCGGTTTCTGTTGGCAGGATGATCTTGACCTGATCCACCTGATAGGTCAGCACCTCTTTCATAACGGTAATTGTGAAAACATCTCCGACCTCCACCTTGTCAAGATCCGTAAACAGCTTTGATGACGGCAATCCTCGGTGTGCGGAAAGAACACAGTGTGTACCTGTTCCGCCTACAGGAAAGCTCGTGCCTTCAAGATGCCCGCAGGCTCTGTTCAGAACATCGTCGCTTGTTCCGTGATAAACCGGAATCTGAAGTCTGAGCTTATCTATACTTACATATCCGATCATTCCCTTGCCGTCGATATTCAAAATACGGTTATATTCTTCAAGACCCTTCGCTTCCGTCAGAGGAAAACTGAAGGTCTTTATTTTCTGGTTATATGCGTCTGCATCAGCAAGCATTTTCTGAAAATCCGCATCGCTGATTCCGGACGGCAGCTTTTCGTATTCGACGATAGCCTGCATCTGCAATTTTGAATTCCAGTATTGACTGATGGCAGGATAGAGCAATAATGCGAAACCTATGAAAAAAACAATTAAAAGTGACAGCGTTATGATTCTACTTATTTTTTTCACAGATTTCCCCTCCTTAAGAAATTGAGGGGAGCAGAGGTGCTCCCCTCAATTCTGAGATTACCGAAGTGCTAAAGTATCAATCAAATGCTTTCTTTTGACATTCTCTTGTTTGTTACAAGGAAAATACCTGTAACAACGACAAGAGCAAGACCGACTGTAACGAATATAACAGTACCTATACCGCCGGTTTCGGGAAGAGGTGTTGTATTGCCCTTTGTATTGGAGATGGATGCTGTACCATCTGCGTCATTGATGGTAACACTTGTTCCAGTCGTAGGAAGTACATATCCGTCAGGAGCTTTAATTTCCATGACTGTATATGTGCCGTTTTCAAGTCCCTCGATTGTAGCGGCACCGTCTGAGTTTGTTGTAAATACGGTCGCACCTGCCTGAGCATCTACCCATGATACAGCACCGCTTGTCAGATTGTAGAATTTGTTGGAAGAGTTTTTCAGAACAAACTGCGCATTTGCAAGCTTAGCACTTGTACTGGAATCGTATTTATCAATCGTGATCGAGTAAGAGTTTACTGTAACATTTTCACTGCCGCCGTCACCTGCTTTGCCGTCCCATGTGAACCAGCCCTTATTTGTTCTGGTATCGGAATCGTCTGTTACAGTGGCTGTAAGCGTTACAACGATCGAGGCAGTAGTTGTACCGTCGCGTGTATAGAGGAAATTACCGCTGTCATCTGTCCACGGAATATTAACTTGGAATTCACCCGTATCTAATGTAAGAGTATTATATGCAGTACCTGCAAGAGGAGTTCCTCCCACTTCAACACTGACCAGAGTAAGGTTTGAATAACCTGTTTCGGGAAGATCGTGTGCAACATACTTAGTGATTTTGGTTGCACCGTCATAGTTGGTGGCGGTTGCTGTGAGCTTAAATGTAACAGTGTCGCCATATTCTGCTGACATGGAGTTTACATTATTACCGCTTCCGTCAACAATGCTTTTATATCCATTGGTAGTATCCGGACCGGGATGCTGGTTTTTGTCGACAATTGAAGCAGAGGGCTTTGTGCTTGTCAGAGTAACAGTAGAGCCAAGCGCGCTTGTTACATAGTAATAACCAAGATCAAGTCCTGTAAAGCTTACAGTATCCCTTAAAGCAGTTGTGGATGCAGAGGCTGAGCCGAGAAGGGCTACGTGTGTATTGAGCCATGCTGCGATATCATTGGCAGATGCTGATGTAGAAACATTGTATACATCAGCATTTGTGGTGGCTTTTAATGTAAAGGGACTTCCTGAAGCTGTCAAAGCATCGTAAAGAAAGTCACTTGCACCTGTTTTTGTATAGGTGTATGTAACATTGTCGCCATTATAGGTGAGGTCAAATACCTTGTAAGCGGCATAGATTTTTCCTGTTGTGGCATTCGTTACGGTAATAGACCCGGTTTCCGCGGCAAATGCGGGAATACTCATAACCAGAACCATGAGAGTAACTACCAGAACGGAACATAATCTTTTTGCGGTTTTCATTTGCTCATCTTCCTTCTTAAAATTTTTTTATTTCGGATTCATCCTATGACACAATACATATATTTGCCATATTCAGAAGGCACTACCTTTTCACTGCCCTCCTTTTCGCACTGTGCCTCAGAAGAAATCCTATAATAATCGGTACGGTCATCAGAACCATGCCGATTATTACATAATTGTGAATACCCGATTTACCTGTTGCGGGCAATTCATATCCGCCTGAATTGACAACATAAATATTTCTGTTTCTGTCAAGCGGTGCATTGGTAAGCGTATCGCCCTGAATAATCGGAATATTGTTTTCCTTGATAACAGTAGTAAATCCATCGTGGGATGTTTCAACAAGCGTAAAGGTTGAACCCGGCGGAATATCCGACAAGCGTATACTCTGGTTATTCTGCAGAGAAAAGCTGATCGTTCCGTCTGCTGCGACAGATGCACTGCTACTCCCGTCACCCGAAACAGATGCACTGTTCAGAATAAGATCCGTATCATCACTGTTTTTCAGTCTGACTGTAAACGGGAAGGATTGTGCGGAGCTTGTATTGGCAACCTGCTTCGTAATAATCAGCGTTACATTATAGGTAAGCCTCCGGATCTGAAGCTCACCGTTATTCACTGCAAAGGGGTTATTATTTCCCACACTGCTGCCGTTTTTCTGCAAGCCGGACAGCACAAGGTGAAGCTGTAAACCGTTTGCGGTGTTCTGTGACAGGTCTTCTGCGGAAATATTTTTATGAGAATAAACCGTACAAACATATCTGGTGATCTCTTGTGTCAGATTTTTGGATACGCCCTGTGAAAGTTCATCTCCACCGATGGTAACGGCAAACCGGCTGTCAGCCGTTGCTGCATTTGCCGATTCAAAGCCTGAGGCAACCGTACTGCTGTCGATCAGCTGGGCATCAACGGTCGTATCATCGGTAAACCTGAAATGCTTATCATTCTCGCTGATGCTCATGCTTCCTGACATACCATAAGGAAGATAGATTCTCAGCAGTGCGTTATCCGCTCCGGCAGGTCTGGTGTCGTATGGCGAGGTATCCATAACGGAATCCGTATAATCCGTGTCCGTTCCCGGATGATACGGATCGTTTCCGGCGAAATCGTAGATACATCTTGCGGCATCTGTAACGGCTGCCGTGCTGATATCCTCATAGACGGTTCCGCCTTCATTTCTGATCACATGATAGTCAACCTCTGCTTCATAATAGGTCGGGGCGGTGGGAGTGCTGCTGTCAACCACATAGTCAAAGGATGCAAGATATCTGACACCGTTTCTCGTTTCAAAAACAAGATCGCTGAAACGACCCGAGGTATCACTCTCGATATTTGACAGAGCAGCGATAGAAACGCTTTCCGTAACCGTCGTAAGGCTGTTTCCGTCCGTACCGGTTGTCTTTGTAAACTGCAGATCCACATTACTCTGAGCAGAGGTGCTGCTCCATTCATAAGCAAGACCGTTCAGTTCCACATGACAGGATACCTGACCGTTGGTGCTGTCGCCTGCCCTTACAAGCTTGTTGGACATTGTAATTGCCGGTTTTTCTCTCAGATACCAGCCTATTTTTCCGTTGCTCAGATAGCGGTAGCAGACAATGTAATCCGCGCCCTCAGGCTCTTTGAAAGCCTTTCCGCCGTTAACGGAGCTGTCGGCGACGATATAGTAATAGTAGTCATCATCGTGACTGTAAAGAGGTGTTCCCGTAACCTCAAGAGTGGAATAGCCGGCTGTTCTGCCGAAGTCGGTTTGAGAACCAAGCTGTCCCTGAACCGTTCCGTGAATCAAAAGACCGCAAACATCTGTTGCCTCGTTAAAGACTGTTGCCGAAGCGGCCGTTATGCCTACGCTCGGACCGTTGATCGATACAGTACTCATAGAACGCCTGTTCTCGCTGGATTCTCCCACCCAACTGTGTGATAACAGATAGGAATCGTCATAGCTGTTGGCTTTAATTGTCCTGTCAGTTTCCTGATAATGTGAATTTCCCTGTGCCGGGTTGCTGTAATAATTATTTATTATAGCCTGATGATCAAGAACCAGCTTTGCGCCGTTGGTTACGGCAATCTGACCGACATAACCGGGAAAAACAGAACCGTAGGCAGTAATGCTGCTGTCCGTCATGCTTCCTCCTATGGACTCATTTGACGAAACAACTACATTTGATCCCGAAATATTGATTACATCGAAATAATTGAGCCGTTCAAAGCGGTTGCTGGCTGTAATATTGGCTCTTGTTGTACCAAGAACATGCCTTTGATTGGTAGCTGCGACCGGCAGGTTTCTGTACAGATCTCCCACTACATAACCGGCGCTGTCGGCTGCGGAAATATTGACCGTTGAATCGGCATAAATATAAGAGTTCCGGACATAATCCGTAAGCTCACGGGATGAATTGGACAAACCTGTAAAATCGCTCATTCCATAAACTTAGTGAACATATCCGCCGCTTATATCAACCGTGACGGGAGTGTAGACATTAAGAGCTTTTTTGTCAAACAGCCCCAGCACGGATGCAGGAGTTATTCTTGAACCGCCGTACAGCGTTTCAACATTTCCTCCTTCAACATAAACATTCACACCAACGCCCTTCAGCGAGGAATCTCCTTTTGTATCATCCTGCTCATAAACGCCGACCTGACCTTCATCGTCACCGCCGCCTGCAAGATAGTCGATATCCGCAGTTCCTCTGACAGTGACATTTGTTCCGTAAGCGGTGTTTGCCTGACCTCCGCCAAAGATCTCATCCCAATGTGCGCTTTCAATAACGACATTTGTCGGATACAGAGTTTTAGGCTTGGTAGTAAACACTGTCTGATGCTCTGCCCCGCCGAAAACCCTGAATTTCGTATCCTGTCCTATTTGGCTATGGGAATAGGTTGTGAAACCTTCACCCATTACAAGCTTGTTGCCCCGTGCCCAGAAATTCATCGAGGATCGTCGTGACTGGTAAGTCAGATGATCAAACTTGAGCGGATTATTGGGAGCAGGAAGAATAAGTCCTGCGGAGTCACCGTCTTCAAGTCTGAAATCATCTTGCCAAGCCTCAATAACGTCTCCTCCGGAAGCATTTCCCTCTCCTGTGATTCTGAAGGGGGCATTACCGTTCCAATCCTGCTGACTCATATATGCTTCCCACGACTCTGTAAGATAGAGAGTTCCTCCAATATCCTCTACGTCATTGGTAACATATTGCACAAGATCATGCTTCAAAAAATGATTCATATTTATAATCAGATTAGCGGTAGCATCCGTAAATCCTTCCGTACTTACGCCGATATTGCCCGACCGGTCTGTATAATACTTTGCATCCGCCGCGCCCGTCATAGCAGAGGGTGCTCTGAGAGGTGCGCTTTTCCGGACATTTCTGTCCGGGGCAGGTGATGCAATCACAAAAGAACCAAGAGCTTCTGTATTGACCTTTAGCGTATCGTCATCAACGCTTGTTGCTTCAAGCTGCTCTTCATTGCCGTCACTATCAACAAAACAGACGATTGCTTCATCCATTCTGATCTCAGTGCCGATGTTTTTGAAGGTGAGCGTCAGACTGCCTGTCGGACTTACTGCTTTTTCGTCTGACACTACACGAATATCCATCACCCGATATACAAAGGTGCTGCCGATCTTGCTGCTGACAGCATTTCTGACGGATTCAGACGGTTCACCGACCTGCATCTCAAGCTGAGAAGCAGCAACCGGAAATATACCCTCGTCTGCGTCCAGCCCGATATCCATTCCGTCATACTCTTTCTCATAGCTGACAGCAGTCGTCTGAAAGCATTTACTGCTATGAATATGTTCCGTGACCTCAAGCTTTTTGCATATCAGTGTGCCGTTCTCATCATAACAGCTCCTGTCGTGCTTATGCAGCGTGACTTCATCTTTTCCGCATATCAGCTCGTGCTGATCGTTTTCACAGCTTGCATCATGCTGATGGACTTCGATCTCCGGCAATTGACAAATCAACTCTCCGTCCGGCGAAAAGCAGCTTGCGTTATGCTTATGAACAACAAAATCCGCATACCCGCAGATCAACTCTCCATTCTGATCATAGCATTCATCAGTATGTTGATGCACTTCAAGCCCGCAGCACAGAATTCCGGTGTTTGAAGGAAGCTGCGCACGTATTTCATCATCAGATGCACTTTCCAGCGTAACGGCAGGAAGTATCAGGGCATAGGTGGTGACAAACACGGTAATACACGCAAGTATGCTGACGATCCGATACCAGATATGCCGAAGCCTATGCATTTTATTCAGTTTTTTTAATGCTAACTGAATATCTTGTTTCATTCTAATTCTCCATTTTGATTAGTTGACCGTCCCGAAATGATTCAGCGGCCACACCGTAAAAATAATTTTTCCTACGATCTCATCGGCAGAAATACAGCCAATTTCCGAATACCGCGAATCCAGTGACGTATCTCTGTGATCTCCCAATACAAAATACTGTCCCTCCGGAACCTGATACGGGAAATCAATATCACACTCTCCCAGTGCTTTTGTTTCAATGTATGGCTCATCAAGATACGCTCCGTTGACATACACATTGCCGTTCTCATCTATTTCAATCGTGTCAAGCGGTTTTCCTATGATTCTTTTGACAAGAATTTTGTTTGCGTAGTAAAAGCAGCAAACATCACCCTGGTTGAAACTGGTCGTCTTGACCGATAAAACAATATCTCCTTCATACAGAGTCGGAGTCATCGACCCGCCGTATATCTGCAAAACAGGCAGCACTAACGTTGCGATCAATGCCGCTGCGGCAGCCGTAACGATCAGAGCTGCTATTGTACTCCTCAACAACCTGAAATACCGTGACTTATACTTTTCTCTCTTAAGCTCCGTCACCAGCTGGTCAGTTGTTACATTCAGTACTACTTCCTTCTTTCTCCTCTTCATCTATATCACCAAATAATCGTTTTTTGATACTCTCCCGGTCAAAAGATGTTTCTATCAGTTTTTGTAATTGAGCGATAAACTCATCTGCATTCTGCTCATAGATTTGTTTGGTTTCCTGAATATATTTATCAGCCTGTTCTTTAGCGTGCAATTTCATTTTCTGACATTCCGCTTCCGTTTCCTCACGAAGCTTCCTGCACTCCTCTTCCGTTGCGGCATGCAAATTATGAACATTTTCCAAATACTGTTCGGCTGCGGTCTGGGCACTTGCAAAAACATTGTTGATCCTGATGGAGGCCTCAGCTATGGAACCAGAGTTTTTGATATCCAGCTTCCTTTGTTCAAGCTTCTCATTCGCCTCATCCAGTTCAGCCTGCAGGCGGTCGATTTTTTTGCTTTGTATGATCAGCATTTCCAGAAGCTCTCTGCGGTTCAGATGCTTTAATTCATTTTCTGTCATATATCCTCCGAGGTTAGTACCATATTTTGTACTTTAAATCAATAACCGAGATTCATTGTATCATACATTATCCGGAAATACAAGCTTTACTTTTATAATTGACACCACAATTTAAATCCAAATCTGTAATAAATTTGTAACCGAAATAAATTGAGTAGGGCGGAGCTTTTCCGACCTGCTTGATGTGTCCCGCAACACCTTTGAATCGCTTATAGAATGTTTCAGCTTTAGTTTGCGTCATCTCAAACCCTCCTGACTAACAAGTTTATGGTGATATTACTATACAAAAAGGCATCTCATACCTTAGAGGTCTGAAATGCCTTAACCGTGTAGTAGACAAAATCACCCAAGATTTGCCAGAGGATTTGCATTCAGTCCCCTTTGAATCTGTTCGTCAGCTACATGGGTATAGATTTGTGTTGTGCCAAGATTGGAGTGTCCGAGAATCGCCTGAAGCGTTCTGATATCGACCCCGCCCTTCTGATACATCAATGTCGCAGCGGTATGCCGGAGCTTATGCGGCGAATAGCCCTGATTGCCAAGACCGATCTTCTCAAGATAATGATTGACCATGTGGTAAACACCCTTGCCGGTGATACGGCAGTTTTTTCTGCTGATAAACAACGCATTTTTATCGGCAATACCATTAACCGGTCTGACTTTCAAGTAATCCTCCAGTGCCTTTACACAAGCAGGATTCAGATAGAGTGTTCTTTCTTTGTTGCCCTTTCCTCTGACGGTCAGCATATACTCACTGTTAATATCGGAAAGATTGATACCTACAAGTTCTGAACGTCTTAATCCGCAATTCAGGAAAAATATCAGAATACAATAATCTCTCTCCTTGAATTCTCCATCAACTGCTTCCAGAAGCCTGAGGCTATCCTCCAACGTCAGATATTTGGGCAATTTTTTTCCTTTTTTAGGGGCTTCCAGTTCTTCTGTCGGATTATAGGATAGTTTATGCGTTTTCACAGTCAGGTAATTAAAAAAATCTCTCAGACTGGAAGTTTTTCTGGATCGGGTAGCAGCGTTATTGCCTCTTTCGTCCTTGCAGTAATTCAAAAAAAGAAGTATTTCCGAAAACGTTACACTCTTGATCATTTCAAGATCGACACAAGAGATATCTATCTGATCGATCTCTATATCTTCTTTAATCAGTCCGCGGTCTTTAATAATAAACCGGAAAAAGGTACGCAGATCACGATAGTATTCATCAACGGTCTGGTCTGATCTTCCCTTGATATTACCAATATAATTCAGAAACTCCCTGATGATCGGCGGTGCTTCTCTGAATATAGCATAGCTCATGTTCTGCGCTCTCCCCCCGGCTATAAACAAGCAATGGTTTCGGAACGTTTATTTCTGAATCCTTATCAAGCTGAGTGACTGCGGCTGCATGGTAATTTTTTTCTTTTCCACACACACTTTTCCAACAGCAAAAACGGATTCTCCGTTATAATCACAGGGTGCGCTCTGTTCTTTGTCGGTCGGATTGACTGCGATCAGGAACTCTCCGCGCTTGAAAATAAACGGATATGTATTTTTCTCGGCATATACTACCTCAAAATCACCGTCAGACTGCAAATCAGCGTTTGCATGACGAATGGCTATGACCCTTCTGAGAGTGTTGAGAATAGAGTCCGGGTCGTTTTCACACTTCTCTACCGAAACAGCATCTTCACTTGTATCAACAGGCAGATAGATCTTTTCAGCAGGTGCAGAAGAGAAGCCGCAGTTTGCTTCGTTATTCCACTGCATAGGCGTTCTCGTACCTGTACGGCTGAAACCGCCTTCCTTGCTTGTAAGCCCCTCTCTGTAGCTCATGCCGATCTCATCACCATAATACAGGAACGGTACGCCCGGCATGAGGAACACAAACGCATAGGCAAGCTTTGCTTCTTCCGGTGTAAACAAGCGCGTCATACGCGGTGTATCATGATTACAGGTAATAAAGCTGATATAGCCCTTTCCCTTCGTGCACTTGAGATCGTCAAGATATTCCTCAAGGAACCTTGTGATGTCGCCCTTGCCGTTCTTGCCGAATACTGCCCTGCACTCCCCTGTTTTGGGATCCTTATCGCGGAACAGAATACGATAACCGTTGGTGTCATGATCGAGATAAAAATCACTGTGGAAGCCTGCACCAATAGAAACCTTCGGATTACACCACTCCGAAATAATAGCAGCTTCGGGGTAGTCCTTGTCGAGCATAGCGCGGACATTTTTCCACACCTTACAGGTTTCGGGCTTTTCACCGTCTTCACCCTTAACGAGGGAATCTGCCATATCAACACGGAATCCGTCACAGCCCATATCCAGCCAGAAACGCATGATATCCTTGAGTGCTTCTACTGTAGCCTGACAATCGGGATGTGAGGGCGGGAGCTGCCATGCAGGGTGTGTAATATTATTGAAGCCATAATTCAGTGCAGGCTGTGAGCTGAAAAAGTTCACCATATAGTTGCCGTCACGGTCGGTTATGCCGCAGAGCAGACGATACTGCGGAGGTGCTTCCCATACGCTGTCTGTCCAGATATAACGATTGGTGTACTCGTTTTTTTCGGGCAGCTTGCTCTTCAGGAACCATTCGTTCTGGTCTGAGGTATGACCGGGAACCAGATCGAGAAGGATTCTGATGCCCTTTTCGTGAGCAGTTTCAAAAAGGTGTTTCAGATCGTCGTTCGTGCCGTAACGCTCAGCAACCTTATAGTAGTCACGAACGTCATAACCGGCATCCATAAACGGTGAATCAAACAGCGGATTCAGCCAGATCGCATTGCAGCCCAGACTTTTCACGTAGTCCAGCTTCTGCTCTATGCCCTTGATATCACCGATACCGTCACCGTTGGTGTCATAGAATGTCTGGGGATAGATCTCATAAAACACAGCATCTTTTAACCATTTTGGCATAATAAAACCTCCGATACAGGTAATTTTTATATATTATACCATATATCGGAGGGGGTTGCAAGAAATTTATATTTTCAACGGCAAATAAATGCTTAGGAACTGTGAAGAAATAAGTTTTCAATTTACGCTTAGGATGATTTGCACTGTACAAGGCGCACGACCGCAGGAATACTGCTGTATTTCAAGGGAGTGCAACGCAGTACAGGGAAAATCAGACAAGCAGAAATGAAAAGTTATTGTTATGCACCAAAAAGTATTTTTCTTGCTTCGATCAGGCTGCCGTCCATTACTTTATATTTTGCGAGCAGCTCACCCTTGATCTCGGGTGAAATATCGGTATGAAGATAAAGCGAATCCATTCCGGCTTCATAGGAGCCTCTGATATCGGTCTTGTAGTCGTTGCCGATCATAATGGATTCCTTGGGATCCAGACCGTGCTTTTCCAGAATACGGCGGTAAAACATGATATCAGGTTTTGCACAGCCCTCGTCCGAGGAGATCATAATATCATCAAACAGGTCATATATTCCCAGCATACGAATCTCGGGTTCGGTAAAGATGCGCTGTGCATTCGACAGCAGATATGCCTTTCCGCCGCTTTGATGAATGGTATCAAACAGCTCCTGCACCCCGTCATACAGATGGATGAATTTCATGGAGAGTGCACGAAAGGTTCTTCCCGTTGCTGCGGCAAGCGCAAGGTCACATTCTACACCTTTTGCCGTATAGAGCCGCTGAAACACATATTCGATCTGCGGTTCAGGATTGGTGGTATACTTTTCGGCGGGTATCGCCTGAATTTGTTCAGCAAGATAACGAGAATAATCCTTTTTCAGCTCGGACGGCTTATAAGGTGCTCCGCCCATCGAATAAATCAGTGCCATGTTTTTCCACAGACTGGTTTTATATTCATTGGTATTGATGTCTACTAATGTGCCGTACAGATCAAAAATATAATTCTTATACATAGAAAAGCTCCTTTGCAAATATTCAATCGGTATACTCTTATTTTAATATACAGCGGCAAAAAATTCAATAAAAAAACATACAAAATCAGACCATTATTTCTTGTATATAAAAACGAAGCGTGATATAATGTCAGCATTATCAAAAAGGAGTGTGTTGTTATGAAGCTGCAATATGTGGCGGTCGTTTTACTATCTGCATCTTTGCTCTTATCTGCCTGTAACAAACAAGCGGACGATGCTTCGGCGATGTCTGACAGCAGTTCCGTATCAGAGATTGCCTTTGATTTATCTGAAGGCAGAGCGAGGGAGAACGATTCCGGTTCATCGATCATATCCTCCGACGGCGATGATCTATCCTCAGCTTCCATAGTCGAAAGCAGAACCGATGAATCCGACGCAGAAGCTGCATGGTTCGATACTGCTGCTTTTGGAGAAAAAACAGCCGATGCTCTGAATCTTCTCTCAAAATCACAATACACCGTGAGCATGACCGGAGAGCTTGCCGTCGCCGACGGTCTGACAACCGATTTCCAGTTCCTGTTCGCAAAGGACGGCAATAAGGAATATAACAGGATAGTATTCGGGGGAAAAGAGTTTGTTACCCTCAAAAACTCCAACGGCACCTATACACTTGATACGGAAAATAAAACGGCAGTACCCGTTCTGACCAATGAATCGCTTAACGGTAATCATACCTTTACCGACTCAGACACCCAAAAAGCTTTTTCTTATCTTTTGTCCGGACTGGCACTTGACCAGATATCTTATAGCGGCAGCGGCAATGAAACGTTCCGCAGTACCGATTATGAATATGAGGAATACAATGCCGCCGGCGGAACCATCAAGATATATTTTAATCATACTGTACCGGAATATATCGTCAGAACAGACACAGACGGCAAGCAATCCGTTATTACGGTCAACCGCTTTACATCTGATACCGACAGCAGTTTGTTCGTTATTCCATCAGACTATACGATCATTCAGGAAAACTCATAATCAAAGCACCGCAGATTCCGAGCCGTTGAATCACAGCTCAGGATCCGCGGTGCTTTTTGCCACAGACGGAATTCGGAGATTCTTCTGTATAAGGTTCAGCCCTGAACAGCCATTGATGCCCGGAGGAATGATTCTTCATTCTGAAATAAATCAGGTAAAGCATTTTATAAACCACATAGCCGATTACTGCGCCTACAGTGTTCAGAATCAGATCGTCCACATCACTGGTACGCTCCAGCGGAAGCTGAACGATCTCAATAAACAAAGAAGTACAAAGTCCTGCAAGAGCAGTTTTAATGAAATTCGTCCGGAACAAATAGGCAACGAACATGCCAACCGGAACAAAAATACCGATATTTCCGATTATATTGAGGAGAAAAACCAGGTTCGCTTCATAACTGTAATTTCGGTTGGCGATTTGTGTGATAATGATTCTGAACGGCACAAGATTGATATCGTTGATTCCCGGATTTACTATGAAGGTCTGTGTAAACAGCAGAATCATGAATACAAAGTAAAAAAACATAACGACCTCACGCCGCGTATTGACCTCGTGCAGTCGTTTTTTCTTTTGGTGACTGAGATAAAGACTCCGGAGTATCAGATAAAACGGAAGTGTGATCAAAACATAAGGAATACCATCGGTCAGAAAACCTGTCAGATACAGAAAAACAGCCCTCATAAACAGAACACCTCCGAGAAATAGTAAAACGAATCATTTTTCAGACAAAAGACCCTCAGCAATCAGCAGCAGCCTTTGCAGTCTGTGATTGACGCCGGAACGGGTGATCGGCGGGGTAAGTGCATCGCCAAGCTCACGCAGATTATATTCGGGATATTCCAGACGGATCTCGGCAAGTTCCCGAAGCTCATCAGGCAGCGAGTCAAATAAGCCATGCTTTTGTATCTGTCTGATTGCGTTGATCTGTCGGGCAGATGCCAGTGCTGTTTTATTGCTGTTTGCTGTTTCGGAATTGATTTTACGGTTTACGTTATTACGGACGGATTTGATGATTTTGCTCTGCATGATATTGAGCGATGACATCGGCGCGCCGATATAGGTGAGCATATCGGCAATGTTTTCGCTTCCCTTGATATAAACAATATAGCTGCCCTTACGGTTGATAACACCCGGTTCGGTATTGATCTCTTCAACCTCAGAGATAATACGCTCCAGATCACCTGCAAGATTCTTATGCGGCACTACAAATTCCAGATGATAATCCTTTTCAGGGTCAGTTACGTTACCGCAGGCAATAAACACACCGCGCAAAAAGCAGGCTATGCAGTCATCACTGTCAATATTGGCACGGTTAATGCGAAGACTGAGCTGTCTGGAGGAATGACCGAATTTATCAAAAAGCATTGCGCAGTCACTTCTGTCAGGAATGGAAACGGTATAGATCCGGCTGTTCCCTCTGCGGCGCGTAAGGTTAACGTTTACATCGACAATCACACCTTCATACGAGGAAAGCAGTTCCGAATAGAGCATGGCAGCATGACGGCATTCGGTAGTTAATGTAATGGATAATGCCGAAAACGGACGAGAAAACAACAACATTCCGTAAATCAATGCTGTGCGCTGTTCATCCGTAAGTATTTCAGCCTTGCAAAGCTCCTGCTTGGTATCCTTTGAAAATGACATAATAGCTCACCGCCGTTTACTTGCTTACGTCCCTGTGATGTACAATAACACGCTGTCCTGTTTCGAGAATATGATTATAAAGCACTCTTGTGAGTGTGACAGATCGGTGTTTACCGCCTGTGCAGCCCACGGCAATTACAAGCTGACTTTTGCCCTCTGAGAGATAAAGCGGCAGCGAGAAATCTACCAGAGATATCATTCTCTCTGCATAACCCTTTGATTGATCAAACTGCATAACATAGTCAAATACACAGGCTTCAAGTCCTGTATGAGTCTTTAATTCGGGAATATAAAACGGATTGGGCAGGCATCTTACGTCAAATACCAGATCGGCTTCTGCCGGCAGACCGTACTTAAAGCCAAACGACAGGCAATTCACTGTCATTCCCATTGCAATATTGCCCAGAAACAGCGAAGTGATCCGTTCTTTTAGCTGTGTTTGAGATAACAAGGAAGTATCTATGACATAATCGGCACGCGCCTTTACCTGCATGAGCAGTTCTCTTTCAAGGCGTACCGCATCTTCGGTTGAACCGCGGCTGATATCCGTGAGAGGGTGCTTGCGGCGGGTTTCCTTGTATCTCCTGAGAAGCACATCATCACGTGCATCAAGAAACAGGATTTTGTAGATCTTCCCCGAGGCTTTCAGCTTATCAAGCGAACTGAACAGCTCGTCGAACACCTCTCCCGAACGGATATCGGTAACGATCGCTACCTTCTTAAGATGTTTGTCCGAGGATTTCTCACACAGATCATAAAAAATAGATATCAGCATCGGCGGAATATTATCAACACAATAAAATCCGATATCCTCCATATTTTTCATTGCAACCGACTTACCTGCTCCTGACAAGCCTGTAATTATAATAAATTCCATAATATATCACCTAACAGCATTGACTATTTATCACTCACCGATCATCCTGATTTCACAGGTGAGTTGAACTCCTTTTTTCTCTTTTACAACTTTTTGTATATATTTAATCAGTTCTTTAACATCTTCCGCAGAGGCATTGTGGTCATTTACAATAAAGCCGGCATGCTTTTCACTAACGTTTGCGCCTCCGACCGTATATCCCTTCAGACCGCATTCGTCAATCAATGCCGCCGCATAATAGCCGGAGGGACGTTTGAACACGCTTCCTGCGCTGGGGTGATTGATCGGCTGCTTTTGTTTTCTTCGATTCATCAGTTCCTGCATACGGTCGGCTATTACCGCCGCATCGCCTTTTTTCAGTTGAAAAGACACATCCGTAATCACACTGTCGGTATCGGAAAAAGCACTGTGGCGATAGGAAAAATCAAGTTCTTCACCGGTGTAGGTTCTGATACATCCGTTTTTGTCAACACAGGTTACGGATATAACAACATCTTTCATTTCACCGCCGTAGGCACCTGCATTCATATACACCGCACCGCCCACCGAGCCGGGAATGCCCCACGCGAATTCCACACCGCTCAGACTTCTGTCACGTGCAAACACACACAGTCCTGCAAGTGTCGCACCGGCTTTGCAGCAAACGATGTTATCGTTCTTAAGGGTGATATCGTTAAATTCGCCGGTGAGCCTGATCATCAGTCCCCTCACACCCTGATCAGAAACAAGAAGATTGGAACCAAGCCCAAGCACATAATACGGAACATCATATTCATTGCAAAGCTTCATAATGCTCCGGAGTGCCGTAAGCGTATGAACCTCACAAACACAATCGGCATTTCCGCCGATACGAAAGGTTGTCCGCTTGCTCATTGGTTCATCAAAGAAAAGCTCTGCATCATTCTCGGAAAGTAATTCAATAAATTTTTGATCTAACATGGTATTACCTCATAACATCATGGTATATTTTTATTGTACATGAAACTATCAGAACGCTATTGGCTGTACGCCGCCTTCCTCTTCCTCCGGATATTCCAGACCGAGAAGCTGGAAAAGCTCTCTTGCAGCATTATAACCCATCTTGCGCTGACGATTGTTCATAGAAGCAACCTCAATAATAACAGCAATATTTCTTCCGGGTTTGACAGGAATAGTCAGGATCGGAACCTGAATACCGAGGATCTCTGTCATCTCATTGCTCATACCCATGCGGTCATAGACCTTTTTATTATCCCAGACCTCCAGATTGATCACCATGTCAATCTTCTCGTTGAGCTTGACAGAACCCATACCGAAAATACGTCGTGCGTTAATAATACCTATGCCTCTCAGCTCGATAAAATGACGGATATTTGCAGGTGCACAACCGATCAGCTGTTTGTTGGATACGCGCCTGATTTCTACGGCATCATCGGCAATCAGACGGTGACCTCTTTTGATAAGCTCGATAGCTGTTTCACTCTTACCAACACCGCTGTCGCCGACAATCAGGATTCCTTCACCATATACCTCCACAAGTACGCCATGTCTTGTAACGCGAGGTGCAAGCTCTGAATTCAGAAACGAAACCAACGATGCAGAAAGCGTGGAAGTGGAATCGGCAGACCGGAGCACCGGTATTTTGTATTTATCTGCGGCAGACATCAGTTCATCATAAGGCACAATACCGCGCGTAACAATAATGGCAGGCGGCATCAGAGCAAACAACCTTTCAATAACATGGTATCGCTGTTCGGAGCTGAATTTGTTCAGATAGCTGTTTTCAGTATTGCCGAAAAGCATGATCCGCGAATTATCGAAGAAATCAAGGAAGCCTGTCAGCTCCAGACCGGGTCTGGTGATATCCTTGGATGACACGCTGATATCCTCAGGAGATGACGGCATATAAGCAACGGTAAGATCAAGCTCATCAATTATTTTTTTTAATGATACGGAAAATTTGGTTTCCATAAAAAGCACCTCCGTTTTTATAGTAAACGACATTATTTTTTATACTTTGATAGATTATAGTCTGACCGTGTTGGCTTTCCGGTCGCCCCCACACCCCTTGGGACATCACTCTAAGTAAGAATATTTTTGTCGCCTACTATAACTATTACAGATTATCAATATCTTTATAATAATAGAAAAGGGTACAAAACACCGAATTATATACATTATACACTACTTTATAATAAATTTAAAGCAATTTTTATAAATAATATATTTATTTTAGATTCTTTTAAAAAACACTTTTGAAAGTAGCTGATCTATGCTATAATAAACTAAAGCAGTAGAACCTTTTGCAGGCTGTCTGTATTCCGGACACTCCTTGCAATACACGGGAATCTCCTGACACGATATTTTTTTCAACGGTGATAGTATTATGCAGGTCATGATTTTCACGGAGGTTATTTCTCCTTATATATGCGGTATTTCCAGTTACGTAGATGTTTTGAAAAAAGGACTCGAAAAGCTTGGACACAATGTTTTGATCGTAACATCAGACACGCATGTAACCGACGCGATATTTCGCAGCAACGTTATTTTTCTGCCGGCAAAAAAATCAAACAATATCTATGGGTATGAATGCAGTCTTGAGTATCTGAATCCAAAAGAACTGGGTTTTATCAAAAAATTCAAACCGGATATTGTCCATATTCACACCGATACAAAAATCGGTTATCTCGGACTGTTTGTAGCAGATGCGCTGGATCTGCCGGTAGTGTTTACCATTCATGATTACTTTAACGACCGCTTTGCATCAGAAAATCGGCTGACATGGCGTCTTAAAACCAGAATTGAAAAACAGCATTTTTTAGATATGATCGATAATGCTGAAATTATTACATCTTCGTGCAGCCGTGCATCTTCGTTTGTCAATACTGCCGGAAGGAATTGCAAGGTCAAGATGATACAAAGCAATACCGATTCCGTGCGCTTTGATTACAGGGGCGTTTCCCCATCGGATATCAAGGCAACAAGAACCCGCTATGGACTTTCCCCCACTGCCTGCATAGCTATATTTGCCGGTGGCCTTTCGGTCGATAAAAATCTGGAATTTATTCTGACCTCATTTGCAAAGAACATCAAACCTAAAGACAACATACAACTCCTGATTGTTGGTGACGGTACAGAAACGGCGCATCTGAAAAAGCTGACACAAAAGCTCAGAATTCAGGAGATGGTTTTCTTTATCGGTGCTCAGTCACACAGCATAATGCCGGGTATTTATTCTGCCTGTGATATTTATGTATGTTCATCTGAGGACGGACTGATGTCTATGTCTTGTCTGGAAGCAATTTCATGCGGACTGCCCGTATTGATCAAGGAGGATAAGGAAGAATACGTTTACAACATGATCAAAAACGGCGTCAACGGCTTTGTATACAACAGTCAATCGGATTTTGTAAAGTACCTGAAAAAATTCTCCACCTTAAACGAAAAAAACAAAGGTCATCTCAGACGTCTGGTAAGGAGTACACTCAAGGATACAAACGATACAGAAATGGCAGATAAATACATAAAAACCTACAAAGAGGCTGTAAAAATACGCAGAATGAGAAGAAACAGCTGATAACTACAGAAAGTGCCCCGAATGTATATCCTGCATTCGGGGCACTTTTTTCAGCAGCACATCATCATTCCTTTTCCGAATAGTGATGCGCTTTCTCGAGCAGCATATCCTTGACCTTCATCAGGCGGGTACGGCTGCTTCTGTCATTTTCTTCAAGCTTCATTGCGATATATTTGATGGTATCCTCATACCTCGGGATCATTACGTGCTCCAGCGAATTAACGCGCCGGCGTGTACGTTCGATTTCGGCAGCCATCAGTTCACAGCTTTTTTCGATTTCGGCAAGCTTGATCAGGTCGGGCAGCAATGCGCCCAGTGAAGATACCGCATCATCCAGCTCAAAAGAGGTAAAAGCAAAACCGTAGGGAAAAATATCACCCTCATCTTCGCTCTTGCTCACCGTTTCAAACATGGGAACATCAACGCTCATGATGTTTTTAGAAGCGACCTCAACGCCGGTCTGCTGTTTGGACGACATCAAAGAAGAATCAAGAGCTTTTTTGCTCATGACAGCACCGGCATTCACAAAGTGGGCATTACACGCTGCAAGCTCTGCTTCAACCTTATCACGCAGCTTTTTATTCTCCTGCACAAGCTCAATAAACTGACGCATCAGTTCATCACGCTTATCCTTGAGCATTTTATGTCCCCTTTTGGCAGTAACAAGCTGCTTTTTGAGCTTTGTCATCTGCATTCTGGTAGGGTTTACATTCATAATGTCCATGATAACTCTCCTTGATTAGGAACTGTGAAGAAATAAATTTTCAATTGATGCTTAGGATGATTTGCACTGTACAAGGCGCACGACCGCAGGAACACTGCCGTATTTCAAGGGAGTGCAACGCAGTACAGGGCAAATCAGACAAGCAAAAATGGAAAGTTATTGATGAACAGTTCCTTACTTGCCGTAATACTTATCGAGCATATCGTCCTTGATACGTTTCAGCTCACTTCTTGGAAGAATATGGAGCAGCCGCCAACCGGTATCGAGCGTATCCTCGATAGAACGGTTCGTTGTATAGCCCTGAGAAACATACTCCTGCTCAAAGGCTTCTGCAAACTCAGCATATTTCTTATCTATATCTGTCAGAGCCGCTTCACCGAGTACGATCATCAGTTCACGTGCATCTTTTCCTCTTGCATAAGCAGAGAAAAGCTGATTCATAGTTGCTGCATGATCCTCTCTGGTTCTTCCTACACCAATACCCTTATCCTTCAGACGTGAAAGCGACGGAAGTACGTCAATTGGCGGTGTGACACCCTTTCTGTACAGCTCACGGCTGAGTATAATCTGTCCCTCTGTGATATAGCCTGTCAGATCGGGGATCGGGTGTGTCTTATCGTCCTCAGGCATGGTCAGAATCGGGATCATCGTAATAGAACCCGCCTTACCCTTTTGTCTGCCTGCGCGTTCATAGAGTGTAGCAAGGTTAGTATACATATAACCGGGATAGCCGCGTCTGCCGGGCACTTCCTTACGTGCCGCAGATACCTCACGCAGTGCATCAGCATAGTTGGTAATATCGGTCATGATAACAAGAACGTGCATTCCGAGGTCAAATGCAAGATATTCGGCAGCGGTCAATGCCATACGCGGTGTAGCAATTCGCTCGATAGCAGGGTCATTAGCAAGGTTGACAAACATAACCGTTCTGTCGATCGCGCCGGTTTCACGGAAGGACTGGATAAAATAATCCGATTCCTCATAGGTAATACCCATTGCAGCAAATACCACCGCAAACTGTTCATTTTTTCCTCTTACTGCCGCCTGCCTTGCGATCTGAGCGGCAAGCTGTGCATGAGGCAGACCGGAAGCCGAGAAAATAGGCAGCTTCTGCCCTCTGACGAGTGTGTTGAGTCCGTCAATTGCCGAGATACCCGTCTGAATAAACTCCTGCGGATAGTCACGGGCAGCGGGATTCATAGGCGTACCGTTGATATCCAGACGCTTTTCGGGAATGATGGCAGGACCGTCATCGATCGGGTTGCCAAGACCGTCAAATACTCTTGACAGCATATCACCCGACACGGGCAGTTCCATGGACTTACCGATAAAACGCACCTTTGACTGTGCAAGATTGATACCCGCAGCAGAATCAAAAAGCTGTACAAGCGCATTACTGCCGTTAACCTCCAACACCTGACAGCGGCGGATCTCGCCGTTGGGAAGCTCGATCTCACCAAGCTCGTTATAGGTGACCCCCTCAACGTCGCTTATCATCATCAGAGGACCTGCTACCTCCTTGATTGTACGGTATTCCTTTGGCATCAGTCCTCACTCCTTTCGATAACGTCTTTGATTTCTTTATCAAGAATCGCACTGATCGAGTCAAACTCCTCATCAATGTTTTTCTCGTCCTCATATTTCAGTCTGCCGATACGCTCTCTGACGGAAATATTGACAAGGAGGTCAATATCTGCACCATCCTTCAGAGCTTCCACGGATTTATCATAGCACAGGAGAATAGCTCTCATCATGAGAACCTGTTTTTTAAGAGAGGTATAGGTATCTACCGGGTCAAAAGCATTCTGGTGCAGATAGTCCTCTCGAATGGAACGTGCCGTTTCAAGCTTCATACGGTCATTGGCAGAAAGAGCGTCCATACCAACAAGATTGACGATTTCCTGCAGCTCGGCTTCGTCCTGAAGCAAAGACATCAGTCTGCCGCGCAGCTCCATAAAGTCCTCAGAAGCATTCTGTGCAAACCATTTCTGAAGCTGATCTGTGTAAAGTGAATAGCTTGTCAGCCAGTTGATAGCCGGAAAATGCCGCTTATATGCCAAATTGGCATCGAGTCCCCAGAACACCTTTACGATTCTCAGAGTTGCCTGTGAAACGGGCTCCGAAATATCGCCGCCCGGAGGAGAAACCGCGCCTATTACTGAAAGCGCACCCTCGGTGTCACCTGTTCCGTTAACAATCACACGGCCGGCTCTTTCATAGAACTGTGCCAGTCGGCTGCCAAGGTAGGCAGGATAGCCCTCCTCACCGGGCATTTCTTCCAGACGTCCGGACATCTCACGGAGTGCCTCTGCCCAACGTGAGGTAGAATCCGCCATAAGTGCTACCGTAAAGCCCATATCTCTGAAATATTCCGCAATAGTAATACCTGTATAAATGGAGGCTTCACGTGCTGCAACGGGCATATCGGAGGTATTGGCAATCAGTACGGTACGTTCCATCAGTGAATTGCCGGTTCTCGGGTCTTTCAGCTCCGGAAACTCATTAAGAACGTCCGTCATCTCATTGCCGCGTTCGCCGCAGCCGATGTATACGATAATATCTGCTGCCGCCCACTTTGCAAGCTGATGCTGAACGACCGTTTTTCCGGAGCCGAACGGTCCGGGAACAGCGGCAACACCGCCTTTTGCAATCGGGAACAGCGTGTCGATGGTTCTCTGTCCGGTAGTAAGGAGAATATCCGGTGAGAGCTTGCGTTTATAGGGTCTGCCGACACGCACAGGCCACTTGACTGTCATCGTTATATTTTCTTTTTTGCCGTTATTATCGAGAACTGCAACAGTATCATCGATTGTAAAGTCGCCTTCCTTTACGCTTTTGACAGTACCGGAAATCTTGTTAGGCACCATAATTTTATGAACAACCGCATTGGTTTCTTTTACCGTGCCAAGACAATCGCCTGCTGATACCTTGTCGCCCGTTTTGACAGCAGGAGTAAAATGCCACTTTTTCTTGTGGTCGAGAGAAGGCACCTCAACACCACGGGTCAGGTTATTGCCCGCAACCTTCATGATCTCATTCAGCGGACGCTGAATACCGTCATAGATTGAACCAATCAGACCCGGGCCAAGCTCAACGGAAAGCGGTACACCGGTGGATTCCACTACCTCGCCGGGACCAAGACCCGAGGTTTCTTCATAAACCTGAATAGATGCTTTGTCGCCGTGCATTTCAATGATCTCACCGATCAGCCTCTGGTTGCTTACACGAACAACATCAAACATATTTGCGTCACGCATACCCTCTGCAATTACCAGAGGACCTGCAACCTTAGTTATGATTCCTTTAGTCAAATTATACACCTCAATTTTTGAAGAGAATGTCGGAGCCTACTGCTTTTTCTACAAAGGACGATAAACGCTGTGTGCCGATTCCCGCGTTTCCTCTTGTACCAGGCAGAGGTATCATAGCGGGGGTCAACATTTCAGCGAATTTTTCTCTTTCCTTTGCTGTTTGCTGAAAAATCTCCTCGGTCATAAAAATAATCGCATAATAATCATCTTCTGTGATCTGCTTCAAAACAGCCGCGCTGTTTTGTATATCATCACAGATAAACAAATCAAAGCCGACCGCGCCAAAGCCTTTAACGCTTTCACTGTCGCCGATCATTGCTATACTCTTAGCCATAGGTTTCACGCAGCCTTTCTCTGATAACATCGACAGTGGAGTTGGTTCCAAGTCCGCTGGCTATAATATGAATCAGCTTTCTCTCCTGTCCGCAGGCAAGATAGTATCCCATAAGCGGCTCAGAGCCTTCGCTTGCATAGCGACAGTATTTTCTCGCAATTCCCATCAGCATATTGTCAACAAAGCGTTCAAGATCTGACGGGGACTGATAATAAGCCTCCATTGCTTTATAACAGTCATAGGCTTTCAGCTTATCGAGATACTTACAAAGCATATCACTGCTTTGTAAAGCTGCACGCTTTACAACTTCTTTGTCGAAATCCCTTACCTCACAGAGTGCCATATCAAGATAATAATCCTTCGTTCCCGTCCGGGCTGCACGAAGCGCAATTTTAATATTGGCATAGAACACCATTGTTTCAAAATAAAGCATCAAGAATCTTGATTTTGATTTTTTGCCTTCATACAAGAGCTTCTCAAGCATAGCTCTGTCAACGGCTGCATCACTCATGCGGGCATCTTTGGTTTCTGCAAGCAGAGAGTATGCCTGATCGGCAGATTTTTGAAGCCATTCAGGAAGCAAATCAAAGCGTCTGTTTTCAACCGCCTTCGTCATATCATCAAGGCTGACAACGCTGGGGGAAGCCAGCAAGCCTTGATATTTCCGTTCGGACATGATCCCTTTCAGGATCGTCTTGAAATTGTGAATATCATTCTGGCACAGAAAAGGCTCAAAAATACTGAAATCCGGTGTAACGCTCCTGAGATATGTCCACATTTGTTCCGTATTGCTTTCGATGATCTCATCGATCGTTTCGCCTTCGCCAAAACCCTTATCTTTCAAAAAACGTACCAGAGCCTGAACATCACCGAGTGCGATCATCTGTTCAATATCCGACTTTGAAAGCAGCCGCAGCTCCCTTGCACGTACAGAACCTATGGAAAACTCATACGATAAAGCCATATAATGCCTCCTTAGTCTGTAAACAGCTCTCGGCTGATGATATCCTCAATCGCCTCACGCTTGTCGGCAATAATGGCAGAAAAGCTCATGTTTTCCTCTATATCACCTTTTTTAATGATAAATCCGCTTGCGATGCTGTTATCGGGCGTTGACGAAAGCGTTACATCCAATCCCGCCCTATTCATTTGCAGTACGAAATCCTTGGGCGCTCGTTTCAAATCCTTTTCGTTAAGATAAACAACACCGCTTTTTTTACCGAGCGTTCCCGCAAGCTTATAAATCAGTTCAAAATATGCCTGATCATTAAGCCCGGTCATGTAATCGCATATATAGCTGATGGTTTTATCAATTTCCGTTCTTCTGATTTTCAAAAGAGTATTGCGCTTTAACAGCTCCACGCTTCTTTCATAGGAGCCTTTCAGACGAGCCGACTGCTCCTTAAGACGGCGGTCGGCATCGCTCTTGATCGTTTTCACGGTCGAATCTGCCTTATCAAGTATTTCTTTGCACTTTTTTTCGGAATCCTCTTTGATTGCGGCGATATTCTTTTCGCTTTCTTCCCTGATACTCGACAGAATTTTTTCTCCGCTCATCTGCAACCCACCTTTATTTCGTTCTATGTTCTTTTTCCTGAATCAGCCTGCAAAACCCGGAACAGAAATAACGATGAGAAGCGATACGATAAAGGCAAGAAGTGCATAGATTTCTACCAGTGTAATAGATACCATTGCTTTAGAGAAATTCTTTTCGTCCTTAGCACACATCAGAATACCGGAAACGGCTGCCTTTCCCTGTGCAAAGCCTGAGAACATACCGCCGAATCCAATTGCGAGCGCACCGCAGAGATAAGCAAGTCCCTGTCCAACGGTGGGCAGAGCACCTCCGCCGAGAACACCTGCGTTGATAAGGATCAGGAAGCCTACGATAAAGCCGTAAAGTCCCTGTGTACCGGGAAGAAGCGTAAGAACGAGCATCTTACCGAACATGGAAGAATCCTCAGAAAGAACACCCATGGCAGACTGCGCTGCACTTCCTACACCTTTAGCAGAGCCAATGCCTGCCAGAACTGTTGCGGTCGCGATTCCCAAAATAGCTAAAATAATACCAGTCATAAATAAATTACCTCCGTTAATCGGGCATTAAACCCTTATTGAATTCAAAGAGTATCCACACAGTCAATCCTCGTTGCTGTTTTTTACCTTAAAGCTTTTGCTGTGAAGTGCAAAAGGCTCAAACGGCTTTCCGCCGCCCTCATAGAACTTGCTGAACATCTCTACATACTGTAATCTCATGGTGTGTACATAAGAGCCCAACGCGTTGAGTCCGATGGTAATGGCATGGCCGACCACAAACACCAGAACCATCAGAATGATCCCAAAAACGCTTGTGCCGAAAAGTGTAGCCAGCATATTGAACACCTGCGCCATGACGCCGGTCGTCAGACCGAGTGCCAGCAGTCTGGAATAACTGAGCAGATCGCTGACATAGCTGGTGATATCATACAGCGAAGCAAGTCCGCCGATGAATTTACCAACAATTCCCTTTTTTCCTCTGCCCTGCGTCAGCACCAGACCGACTGCACAGGCAATCGCGATCCCGCCGCCGGCATATACAAGCGTTTGTGAAACAGCCATACCGGCTGCTAAAACCGCAAATCCAACCAGCAGAAGCATCCATAGCCCTGTATCAAAAAATGCCTCCGCATATCGCTTCTGTTTCAGACAAACAAAGAATTTACAGCCCATACCCACGAGAATATGCACCAGACCGAACGCTATAGACATGATCATGATCATAAGAGCGTCCTTCTGGGTATCGAGAATCGGCCACGGCAGCAGATCTGCCATTGTCATATTGCCGCCGGTGATCAGATTGCTGATCACGGCAGGTGCATCTCCGAAAATACTGCCGAAAACCAGTCCCCAGAACACGGTGGATACACCGCAGTACTGAAACAGCCGGAGATTGCTGCGCATCTTTTTGTCGGGCTTCAAGGCATGAATGGCTATGGTTGTTGCCAATATCATCAGCAGACCGTAGCCTGCATCAGAAAACATCATGCCGAAGAAGAAGTAAAAGAAAAATGCAAGGACAGGTGTCGGATCAATGTCGTTTTTGGACGGTGTAGAATACATCGTCACAATACTCTGAGCCGGTTCTGCAAATGCATTGTTTTTCAGCTTGATTGGAGCATCCTCGTCAGCGTCCTCAATTTCAAGAACACAGGAGGAAACAGAATCGCAGATCTTTTTCAGCTTTTCGCAGTCCTCCTCGGGAATATAACCGTTGAGAACAAACACATGTCTGGACTGATCAAGCTCCGAGATCACGCGGTATTTCTCGGAACGCAGCAAAAAATAATCCTGCGTCCGGGCAATTGCTTCGCGGTACTCTGCATAAGACTCAATTTTATCCTTTGCCTCTTCGCTTTTCACTTTGATTTCTTCACTCTTTTTCAGGAGTCGCTCCGATTTTACCTGAGGGGTTCTGCTGGTAGGATTGATTGGCTGTGAAAAGCCTAATGTACGAAGAGATTGTTCAGCCAAAGTCCGCTGATATTTCGGCGCATACAATACAATACAGGTCATACTTGCAGAAGCATAAAGGATTTCAAACTCAAAAACCAAATCAGAGCTTTCTGCTGCCAACGCTTCTGACAGCGAAGTATTGTCATAGAGTCTTGGCAGCGTACCGATCAACACAGCGGTTGATGCGGTATCTTTGGAATTGAGAGGGATATCAAGCTTTTTCCACGGTTCAAGCTGTGCCAGAGCTGTCTTGATCCTGACCTGCTCGGCAGCATAGTCTGCCCGTTGTTTATCAAGCTTGATGATTTTGTTGCACACACTGATGATCTTAGGCGAATTAGAGGCAATAATGCCGATCTCATCGGGGTCGATCTCCGGTCTGCCCTTAAAGCTTGCAAGCAATCCTTTTTTCTCGGGAACGATCTGTGCAAGTATTTTCAGTGCCTGTTCCGTTATGCCAATATTCCGCTCAAACTGCTTGATCTGAGCGGAGGTATCTGTTCTCAGAAAACCCTGCTCCGCTTCATTGGTATGCTTTACATGGACAAGCGCGCTATCCTGAAGATGTTCGAGAAGACGTTTTCTGTCCTGTTTCAGTGCGAAAATACGCACTGACTTCATTTTCATCTTTGCCAAACGATTATCACCACACTTTAATTCAATTGATAAGGCGATCAGCCTTCTGTCAGAAATTTTACAACCGACTGAGTGACCTTATCGCGGTTTTTGCTTGCCTTTTCCGTGATGGACTGGGAGCTTTTTTCAAATTCCTTACGTTTTTTTTCAAGCTTCCCCGCATAATCAGCGGTTTCCTGTTCCTCAGACTGAGAAAGCAGGGTTTGTGCCTTGCTGCTGGCATTGCTGACAAGCGTTTTGGCTTGTTTCAAAGCTTCGGCTTTGGCAGTATCCGCCTCCGTCTTTGCTTTGGCTTCGTTTTGTCTGCACTCCTCCTCCGTCTTAAGAATGGCTTTCATCATTTCACTCGCCATACCGTATTCTCCTTTTTTGCAGCTTCACAAAAAAATTATGCAAAACCGTAGTTCAGCACACTACCATTAAACCATATTTCGACGTTAAAATCAATCTTTTTAGTCAAAAAAATTGCTTTAATTCATCGAATTTGTCTGATTTTTTCAGAAAAAAAATCGCCGATACATATTCAAGGGGGCAATGCGATGTATCAGGCGATTTTTGAATAATCCGATTTGTTTTCAGGCAGAAAACAAACTGTTCTGTTTTTACAAAAAATTATGAACTATAGCAGTAATATGTGTTCCAATTCATCAGGTGAATCACACACGGCTATACAAGAATACCCTTCAGCATCGGCAGCATTCCGGAACCCAAAGCCGTAGGTCACCGCAATAAAATCAATTCCTGCCTGTGCCGCCCCGAGGGCATCAAACGTACTGTCACCAATCAATACGGCATCCTTTTCAGAAACGGACAAGCTTTCCATACAATGCTCCAGAAGCTGTGCTTTTGTCACAGGGTGATAGTTGTCTGTGCCGGCCACAACGTCAAAAGTGTTCATCATTCCGAACGTTTCTAAAATCTTTACAGCAGTTGTATGAGCTTTAAGGGTCGCAACTGCCGTCTGCATACCTTCGTCACGCAGTAAACCGAGCAGCCTGGGGATACCGTCATAGAATGTCAGTTCCCTGTATCCCCGATTCATGGCATATTCCTTATGAAACGAAAGCGCCGCATCGAGCTGTTCACCACTGAGATGAAAACAACGGTGATAGCTGTCCCGCGAGAGCGGACCAATAAAGGAACGCATCTGTTCTGTGGAAATGGCAGGAAGCAGCATTCTTTGCTGTGTGTAGCGAATGGAGTTATAAATGCCGGGGGAGGTATCAGCAAGTGTGCCGTCCAAATCAAAAATAACAAGCTTATACTTCTTCACCTGATACCTCCGCACTCTATACAGCCGGTTTCATTTTATGAAGTACCGACTTACAGCTTCTGAATCGAAATATAATCTATGGCAATATAGGCATCTTCACCGACGATCTGGGAGGCGGTGATCATAAACTCATCATACACATGAGAGTTGGGAACAAAGCTTTGGGTGATCTCGATCCATCCCTCTCCCTTATGCTTTGACATCTTGCAGTAGTGCATAACCTGCCACTGATTAGAACCGGAATCCTTGACGTGGAAGTTGATAAACTCACTGTCTGTTCTTGCTCTGAAACGAATCAGCAGCGTATAAGTCTGACCCTTTTCGAGAAGCCGGTTCAACGGTATAGTGGCAAACTTGCCGGGAGCACTCTGTCCGGGCTTTACAAACAGCGTTGTATAGCCTTTGATGTTATGCTCCTCCCACACATTATCATCAAAGCTGAATACCTTTTTGTTGGATTTGAAATGCAGCGGCGCACCCTTGATGACGTAGTCACTGCTGTATTGACCGTGGTTCGGTTTAAGAGCATAGTTGACAGCCTTATCAAACGGCATGGTTCTGTATGCCTTAAAGAAGTCATTTCTTTTGGAGGAGGCATAATTCTTGGTATTGCCTACCCCGCCGTTGCCGCCCAGCCACGACAGCGGTGCACTCTCCTTGAAGGCAATCTCTTCATCCGGAATACTTTCAAAGAAGGCTCTGCCCTTTTCGTTGTTGATAAGAACACAAGACACACCCTTGTTGGAGGGAATATCCGTCTTTTTCTTGCCGATATCCCAGAAATCACCGAGTGTAATGTCGCCTTCACGCTTTGTGTTCTGGAACTTGCATTTTTCGCAGTGGGCATCCGTCATGGTGTGATTATGGAATACGCGCTGGAAATCATCTTCGGCAGGACCGCGCCGTACTTCAACATTACCGTTTTTATCGGTAATCTGAACGGTATAGCAGTCCCAGCATTTTTCTCCTTCTTTGTGTCTGAATTCATAGCTTCCAAAATCCTTGAAGCTGCTTTCAATATACTTTTTGAAGAATCCTGCGGACGGTACATACGTACAGAAAATATCCACAAGAATCAGGTTGTCATAATCCTTTCTCAAAAAAGACTTCAAACCTGCTATCTGACACGCACAGCCTGTAAAGAGCACAAGCTGTCCATCATCCAGTTTTTCCTTTACCTGTGTAAAGGAATCTCCCATATAGCTTTGCAGATATTTTGACTTTCTCAGCTTATAAAGCTCCTCCGGCTTGTCAACAAGAATATGCCCGACCGTAAGATTGTCCTCGTTCCATGCCGCACCGGCAACAATGCCGCCTCTGCGGAACACCTCATTGGCAAGCAGTGAAAACGCGCCGCCGCTGGAGCTTTTCATAACGATGTCTTCATCTGCTGCCACCAGTGCATAGCAATCCGGTTCCGCACTGTTCTTGTTTTCCTTAGTCGTAATAACAGGACATACCCGTGAACAAAGTCCGCAGTCGATACATTTTTCACTGTCTATCACAGAGCGATAATATCCGTATTCATCGGGACGAATCGAAAGCGCATCGTGCGGACAGGCATTGACACAAGCAGAGCAGCCCGTACAGAATTTCTTCTCTAACTTCGTTGTTACGGCATTTTCTTTTATCGCTTTCATAGGTATTTCAATGGGAGGCAGCTCTTCCACAGGTGTTTCCAGCACATGACGCAGCCACTCAATGGATCTGTTTCTCTCGGACTCAATAATCCGATTGGTTTCCGTGTAGTCGATCGGTTCGAGGAACCTCGGATCATGCGGGATTTCGGCAGGATTCGTGCAGAGTCTGTCAAGCACCTTAAACTTGCCCAAAAGCTCATTGAATCTGACTGCACCGCGTGTAATGTTGGTAATAGACAGCAGCGGTTTATTGAAGATAATTGCAAATGCCGAACCATGGAAGGAATCCGTGATGACAAGAGAAGCATTCATATATAGCTTCATAAAGTCGTCTGCACCTATTTTATCCATTATATCAGGCAAGTCAAGCAATAGCTTATTCTTATCATATTTTCTCGGGTCACCGTCAAGAACATTATATGCCTTCATTCCGGAAATCTCGCAGTAATATTGGATTGCTTCCCGCTTCTCCGGTGTGGGGTCAAGGATATACGTCAGAATATACGGCTGTTCCAACTGGAGCTGTGAGCACTCTGCCAGCTTCTGATATTCCGACAGCGGCAGACAGAATACCGGCTCAACAACGGTTGTAGCATTGATCCCATAGATTTCGTTACAAATACGGACGCCGCTTTCTTCCCTGACAGCGATCGCGTTATATTGTTTGAGCAGACTTGCAGAGTAAGCTCTTTTATCCTTCGGGGTAATATCGACCTCTTTACCGAAGGATGTGCCAAAGCTGAGCTTTTTCTTCTCAGAATGAGCAAAATTGAGCATGAAGGTCATGTCAAAAATCTTGTTGACAAAATAATTCCAGATCTGGTCTGAACCTGAAATAAAGGTATCGCAGTAGTCATTCAGCTCTTCATGACTTTTAGTGGAAAGGCAGGGACTCACCTCTGTAGGGTCATAAAATCTGTCAACAAATCTTGCATTATGGGTGTTTACAACCTCCCAGTCATTGAGAGTCGCATTAGGCTTGCTGATCATCAGCACGGATTTTCCCATATCCTTGAGCACCCTGTATACGGCATAGCCGTTCAGGCAGGAACCGTAATTGGCACCCCACCAGCAGCCCACTACACCGACATCATAATGCGGCTTCATTCTGCTGCAAGCATAATTCTGTACGTGCGTATCAAAGGCAACCGAATCCATAACCTGATTATTTTCGGCATCAAACAGAACGATATTTAGCCCTCTTCTGCCGATAGCATACTCCTGATCATCTATTTTGACCGAACATACATTTCCCTTGTTATAGGGTTGACTGATAATGTCGAAGCGATGACCGTCGATTTCGCCATGATATTCTTCGACATCATTGTGATTGAGCTTTTCGTGGAGTATACCAACACTGCTTTTAACAATGGCAATATAGCCTGACATCAGTGCCTTGACCAGGTTTTCTTGAATTCCCAGTTCTTCCAATTCGTTTTGTATTCCGGAATCGAGCCAATACCCGGCCGTATCCTTTACACAAATTACGGCAATGAGCTTTTGCTCGTTCAGTATTGTTTTCAGCTCCTGCAAATAAACCGACAGTCTTTTTACAGATGCAATGCCTTCATACATTTCCATTGACGATAGCCTCCTGACTTATGCAAGTAAAAGGCGGTAAACACTCATCTGCCGCCCGAAACAATCTTCCTGCTAAGCACTGCCGCATAAACGGCAATATACGATATCCGACAGCTTTCCGGAAATGCCATTCCCGACTTTCCGGAACATACTGTCGGATAATTTGTTGTATATTGGCAGCAGATCATTCTGCTGCAATCTCATTATTCGATACTATTGACAGCATCATTGGGAACAAGCTCGTTTTTATAAACAAAGGTATCGTTAAGAGCCTGGAATTTAACAGAATCATGGGCTGCACGGCTGGTAAGAGCCTGAATCTCATAAGCGACACCGCCGTACTGCTCCAGATTTTCAGCAAAGAATACGATCGAGTTATTTCTGATGTAGAAAAAGATGTGATCCTTAACTCCGTTCTCGGTATCTGACCACTCTGCCTGATGGAGTACCATTTCTCTGCCGGAACCGATATCAAGGAGTGTACCGGAAATGGTAAGTGTACTGGAGTAAGAAGCAGCAATATTGTTGACCCTGATGAATTTGATCTCTGCATAGAAATCGCTGAAATCATAATCATCGAGGACAAGCTTGAACATATCCGCTCCTGCACCCTGACGATGATCCTTTACCTCATTCTGGAAAACAACCTTGCCTGAAATACCACCCATCTCACTCATCTCCTGTTTTAATTGATCATTTTTCGTTTCTGCTTCTCTGAGTCTTCTGCGAAGATCCTCTAATGCAGAGTCATCAGCGACGCTGTGACCATCAATAGAAAGATGTTTATGCAGATACTCATTCTCTTTGAGGATATAGTTGAGATCCTCAACAGAAAGTGAAACGGACGTATCATGAGAAATACCATAGATCTCAGAAAGCTCGTTCCAGTGCATCTTCATTGTAACAAGTCCATGATGATGCTCCCAGTATGTCAGAAGATCCTCAGGATGATCTACGAAGTGCATAAGCTTTGCATTCATATCATCAGAATTTCCGCATTCAAAACGGAAAAGCTCACTGTCACAAAGCTCCTTCGCACCGCCGGCAGTGCTTGCAAGTACAGGTACACCGTATGCAACCGATTCGATTGCAATCTGGGGAAGGTTATCCTCCCACAGTACAGGCACAATACTCAGATGAGCACCCTCAAAAATCCACTGAAGATCTGCATGTGTATAACCCTGAATAACCTTGAGTGAACGGAAGTTCCTGCACATACTATAGATTTCGGCATGCTCTGCCTGCTTTACGGTAAGAACAAGATCAATCTTGGAAGCATAGTCCTTATCGAGTTTTTCGAGAGTATCCAGCAGGAACGCATAGCCCTTTTCTTCATAGTTGATATCACTGCCGAGGAATACGATCTTCAGACCGTCCTCCGCCTTTGCGGCTGCAAAACCAAGCTGCTTGGAAGCAACCTTTGTGCCGATATACTGCACTCTCATTTTGCTCTCATCAAAGCCGTTTTCCGCTGCGATATCATAAACCCTCTGAGATACAGCAAGGATATCATCGCAGTTCTTGTTGATTTTAGCGGTCGCAGTATTGGCAAAGTCCTGAATGTTGTCAGCGGTTACAGACTGATCAAGTCTTTCAAAGCCGAAGCTCTTGATCCAACGGCTCTGAGAAATGCAGTCCTTAGGCTCAAGACCGAAAAGACCTCTTTTGTAGGTTTCTTCTGCGATATGGTCTTTGATGTCACTTCTTGTACAAGCCATGCAGTCCTCACCGGTTCTGCCGGGATAGCAGTTGCAGTGTTTATGACGCATATAGTAAATGCCTGTTGCACACATCGGCATATAGTTATGGATAGAATAGATGAATCTGGTATTGGGGAACTGCTCCTTGAGGTCAAATACATCAAGTGAAAGACCTTCAATGTTGTTGAAGTGAACTGCATTGAACGGTCCATATTTCTTCATGAAGTCGGCAAATAATTCTTTGAGTCCTTCATTTTCGAGAGCTACCAGCGGATTGATATAGAGGTTTCTCTGGTCTGCGGGAACAGGAGAGTTAACGATCTCAAACTGGTGTACTCTGTCGCCGAACATATTGTTGATCTTTCTGAAAAATGTCTTGGTGGTGTTTGCTGCATAAGCAAAACCGCTGCTGAGGAAGTAGATATTGACTGACGGATCACTTTTCAGAATCTCCGAAATTACATTCTTGCAGTATACGGTAACACCGCCGCCCCAGTTCCAGGGGTTATCAAAGGGAAGCCAGTTATAAATCAGAATCTTAGGAGCTTTGGATTTGATATATTTGAGCGGTGAAGCGTAAGTAACATAACGAAGCTGATCGCGCTGATTGAAGTCATTCATCAGTGTATCTTCGTCAAGGCGACGCATCAGGCGCATAGCATAGTCATTGATCACTTCGCCGTCTTTATCGTAGTCAAAATCCTGGAGCGCACCGTTAAGATACATCAGTGCTCTTGCATATGCACAACGCTTATTTGCATCGTCATTCATATTGTTTGCTTCAAGAACATCAAGATTATCAAGCATTCTTTCAAAGGGCAGACGCGGATCCATCTGGAGATTGGAGGAAGAATTCGGGTTGCTCTTCATATAGTAATAAAGCGGCTCTTTTGTCCACATAATGCTCTCTGCCTTGCAGAGAGTTTCATAGAAGAACGGATTATCTACCCAACCGCCGCCTTTAGCTTCGATGAATTTGATATCATTCTTGACAATGAACTCTCTTCTGTAAATAGCAGTCCATACAGAAGGATGTCCCCATGAGATCTGAGCGTCCTGACGGAGCGTAAAGGGTCTTTTACTGTCGGGAATCATATCACGTTCTCTGTTGATGATGGTACGGGGAGGCTGGTTGCCGTCTACATAGTAGTCGTAGAAATTGCCCTTGACAAGGTCAACAGTACCATCAAACGAAAGACCGTAGAGGGTTTCAAACATATTGGGAGCGATAAAGTCATCACTCTCAACAATACCGATATACTCACCGGTCGCAGCCTTAAAGCCTCTGTTCATGGAATTGCCATAACCGCTGTTTGGCTTGTCAATAATACGGATCCTTGAATCTTCTGCTGCAAGCTCCTGAATGATTTCAAGTGAATCATCAGTGCTGCCATCGTTAACACAGATAATCTCAATTTCCTTGAGAGTCTGGTTCATGACGCTGGACACGCACTTTCTCAGATACTTGGAAACATTGTAGATAGGAATAACAACAGACACCTTTGGCACATCTGCTTCGGTCGTTTTTTCTTCTGATACAGCAGCAGTACTCTCGGCTGTTTCAGAAGCATTTTTGATAGTTTCATTACTCATTTGCACAAGTCCTCCGATTTACTTATTTGGCAGTCAGTCTTTTCAGCTTCAATGCCGAACACACAGGTTCGGACAAATAACCGAAAAATCAGAATAAGCGCAAAGCTATGGTGTATGCCGTCAGCAAACACAACAAGCTCATTTTATCTTATACTGATGATACTTTTATTATAACAGTTTCGGGAATTATGTCAAGTCATATTTATTTCCTGATTTCAACAAAAAACAGTGCATTTTGCAAGGAAACGACACAGATCAGCCGCGATAGGCACCAAGCTTTTCAAAAACAATTACTGTCCCTTTTTTAAGACAGTAACGCAGCCGCTGCAGCTTCCTGTATATCATGCCGCGCTTTCTCACCCTTTGCGAAGGAACAAAAGCAGGTTCTGTATCGGTCAGCTTTATATGATAGATTTCTGCAAGCTTATGGATATGACTTTCCAATGTTTCGAGTCTTACGAGCTTCTTTCTATAATCCTCAAGAATCGCAGGCTCATCCGCAATCGCCTTGATTCTGTCAATCAGCGACTGTTCATTACCGCATTCAAATACAAAGCGTTCATCATCACAAAGCTCCTTTGCCCCGCCTGCCGAGCTTGAAAGCACCGGTACACCGCAGGCAGCCGACTCAATAGCGATCTGCGGCAGATTATCCTCCCAAAGAACCGGGACAATACTTAAATCCGCATCGTGAAAGATAACGTCAAAGTCATCGTGGGTATATCCTCTTTTGACTGTGACGGAGTGGAAGTTTTTCAGGCACTTTTTAATATAGCCCGATTTGTGCTGCCTTACAGTAAAAAAAAGATCAATCTCAGAGGCATATTCCGGCGGAAGCTGTCCCAGTGCCCGTAGCAAAAACGGATATCCCTTTTCTTCGTTATGGATATCATTGCCCAAAAAAACAATTTTCAGCCTGTCCGATACAGCTTTATCATGCTGTAAGGGCCGACCTTGACGAGCAGCTATTTTCGTGCCGATATACATCACACGGAGTTTTTTCTTGTCAAAGCCGTTTTTGACAGCAATCTCATATACACGCTCCGATACAGCAAGAATATTGTCGCAGTATGTGTTGAGATTTTCCACAGCAGCGCGGGTATAAGCATTGATATGCTCCTTATCGGCAGACATCATAAAGCAATCAAGCTCCGTTTCCGCAAGCCACTGATTTTTCCTGCAATTTTTTCCGAAATGTCCGCCGACAAGCGCACGACGGAAAATCGCCCCCGCAGGGTCGCTTTTTGACCCTCTTCGCGCACAGTCAAAACAGTCGGCTTCGGTATGGTCAGGACTGCAAATACAGTGTTTCCCGCGCATATAATACATTCCGGTAAGACAGATCGTATTATAATTGTGTATTGAAAAAACAAACTGCGTATCCGGAAATTCCTTTTTAAGCTCTAAAGCATCAGTCGACAGACCTTCTAAATTATGAAAATGTACGGCATCAAAGCTGCCGTGTTCTCTCATAAAATCCGCAAAAACAGACTTAAGCTTTTCATTCTTTACAGCTGCCGCAGGATTGGACAGAATAAACGACTGGTCGGCAGGTACAGGGGAATTGACGATCTCATACAAATGCACCCGCTCTCCGAAAACAGCTTGACTTTTACGGCAGAATGTTTCCGTTTGATCGGCTTCATAAACCGTACCGCTGCTGAGAAAATAGATTTCCGTATCGGGTGCATACTGTAAAAAAGCCTCAACTAAATTTTTGCAGTAGATCGTAACACCGCCGCCCCACCCCCACGGATGGTCGAAGCGCACCCAATTGTATAACAAGAGCTTTTGCACCGGTTCGGATGGATTCATAATGATACTCCTTTGACTGATGTAATAAACGAAAAAATCCTCTTTCTGCTCCCTTGATACAGAGAACCCCGAAAAAGGATTTTTGCAGAATGTTATGGCTTATAAAGCCACGGAGCGGTTTTCCACATAATGATTTTATGACGCAGCTTCGGAGGTGTTGCTTTGGAGATTCTCAGAAGCCTGTTATACTTTTTAAGACGAAGGGTTTTATTGATGGGAGCCGCATGAAAGCCGTCGCGCATCAGACTGTCTACTGCCGCCATTACAACAGACGGAATCTTACGATAAAAAAACAGAGCGTTCAGTTTTCCGACGCCTTGAATGCCCTTCAATATCTCTCCGACTCTCAGCATTCCCTCGATTCTGTCAAAGCAGGAGTTGCTGTTGGAAGGAGCTTCTTTTGGCGTACTGTTTTCATGATCCAGTGTCAGCGTAACATCCGCATAGGCAATACGGGGGTTATAAAGCATCAGCAAAAAAATAAATGCCTCGGAATATCCGGAGGGAATATCCTCAAAAAAGCTGATGTGATGATTGAGCAGATAATCGCGTCTGATCATAACCGCACCAAAGTCAATATGAACCTGTGAGTTGATCAGACAGCAGGCAAGCTCCTCTCCTGCAATACTGTTCAATCCCGAGCCAACTAATGTTGTTTTGCCGGACTTGTCGGCCGGAACAGAAAAAACAAAGTCCGCATCCGCTTCGTAAGCCGCCGTATAATATGCTCCCAGATAGCTTTTATACAGTCTGCTCGGATAGACAAAAGTCACATATTTTCCATTGGAACGGTAAATGCCTGTATTGAGTGCCGAACCGACATTACCGCTGCCGCTCTGGATCACACAGCCTCTGAGATGATATTTCTTGATAGCATTTAATGTGAAAAGAACAGTTCTATCAGTTGAATTCATATCAATAATAATAAACTCGACCTCTTTTCCGTCAAGCTCTTCTGAAATACCGCGAATGATCTCTGCGGTTTGATTCTGGTTATTCTTTGACGGAATAATCACTGATATATCAACATTTGCCACATCTATCCCCCCTATAATTCTCATGCATATGTAATCATTATAGCATAAGAAAAACAAGTCAACTCCGTTTTTTTAAATCAATTATGTAGATTATTTGTTATAACCGACTTGATTTTTTGTAAGAAACAACGAAACCCGTATGATACTGTTTTTTCAAGTATCATACAGGCACCAGGCTTTAAACCAATAGATCGTAAAATAGCAGATTCATCCGATTATTCTGAACCGATAGTCTGTTTGATAAGAGCAGCGGTTTCATCTGCAAGCTGTTTGATTTTTTTCTCGTCAAGACCCTCCAGCATCACACGCACAATCTTCTCTGTTCCGGAAGGACGAACAAGGATTCTTCCATCGCTGCCCAGCAGCTCCGTTACCTCGGCAGTTTTTCTTTGAATTACCTCGTTTGTTTTCAGGTTTTCCTTGCCTTCTTGTGTTACGAGCACATTGCGAAGTGCCTGCGGATATTTCGTCATACAAGCGACTATTTCAGACAGCTTTTTATTCTTTCTGCAAACAAGGCTGATAAGCTGTGCTGCTGTCATCTGACCGTCACCGGTAGTTGAATAATCAAGGAAAATCACGTGTCCGGACTGTTCACCGCCGAAGTTATAACCGTTTCGGAGCATTTCCTCCAGCACGTAGCGGTCGCCTACATCAGCGGCAACAAATCCGAGATGATTATCAGCGCAAAAACAACTCAATCCCATATTGGACATAATCGTGCCAACAACCATATTTTTATGGAGTTTTCCTCTCTCCGCCAGATCTTTCGCACAAGCGGCAATGATCATATCGCCGTCCACGATATTGCCGTTTTCGTCGACAGCAAGACATCTGTCGGCATCTCCGTCAAAGGCAACACCTAACTGTACATCATGCTCCCGAACATATTTCTGAAGCATTTCAAGGTGGGTAGAACCGCAGCCATCGTTGATGTTGATGCCGTCAGGCTTATCGGCAAGCATAAAGCACTCTGCGCCAAGACGTGTAAACAGTTTTTCCGCTGTCGTAGATGCGGAACCGTTGGAACAGTCAATAGCGACCCTGATACCGTCAAAACGTTCCGGAACAGATTCTATCACATGATTTATGTATTCCTCTGCAGCATGCTCTGCATGACAGACCCTGCCGATTCCGGCACCCTCCGGAACAGCGAAGGGCTTTGAGCCATCCAATACGATAGACTCGATTTGTTCTTCAAGCCGGTCGGGCAGCTTATAGCCCTCACCGGAAAAAAGCTTGATGCCGTTATCCTGAAACTGATTGTGTGATGCGGAAATCATGATTCCTGCATCTGCGTGATACTGTCTGATAAGATAGGCAACAGCAGGAGTAGGTATTGCACCCAGCAGTACAACATCAACACCGATAGAACAAAGACCTGCTGTCAAAGCTCCTTCGAGCATATCGGAGGATATTCTTGTATCTTTGCCGATAAGCACTTTAGGGGTATCATTTTTTTTGTTTTCGGTAAGAACCATAGCGGCGGCTCTGCCAATATTCAACGCAAGCTCACAGGTAAGCTCCCTATTGGCAACGCCTCTGGCACCGTCTGTTCCAAATAATCTTCCCATAGCCAAACTCCTTTGCTTAAAATCAAATTTATATTATATATAAAAGTGTTATTTATGATCATTCAATCATACCACGGTGTATCGTATGCCTGAGATAAGTCAGATATGCTGTTCCGGCAGCATTATCGGCAGAAAATGCGGGCTGCGCAAAAGAAGCATCAAACTGCACCCCGAGTGCATCCTGAATCAGCTTGTCCGACATCACCCCGCCGGCAAACAGCACGGGAATATCACCGTACTGCCTGAGAAGCCTGCGGCACATTTCACTGATCGTTGCTTCTACATATCGCAGACACATAGTGGCAACAGCTTCTTTGGAAAGTCCGTCACTATATGCCTTGGCACATTTATTTTCGATACCCGACAGACAGCAGTCAAACCCTTTCAAAGTGGGTTTGACCCGGATCTTGTCTGTGCATTTTGCTGCAAGAGCCTCCAATGCTCTGCCGCACGGAAAATCAAGTCCGAGCATAACGCCGACTCTGTCGATCAACTGTCCCGCATTCAGATCAAGTGTTCCGGCAGCACGCGTGACAGTGAAGATATCGTTATTGTCAGGCTCCACAAGAAGTGCTTCCGTTGTGCCGCCCGAAACATGAAAGGCAAGAAATCTTTGCTTTAATAGCGATATATTCCCTGACGAAAAAATGGCTGCCGCAATATGTCCGCACTGGTGCGAAAACGAATACAGCGGAACCTGCAGCACATCTGCCAAAGCAGATGCCGTTCCATATCCAACCGTAAAGCACGGCATATAAGAGCCTTCCACATCGCGGGGCTTTGCAGAAACACCAACCGCCGCAATTTTGCCGTCAAAATTTTCCATCAGTTCTCCTATGATCTGAGGAAGCTGCTGTACATGATGAAACACCGCATCACTCTGCCTTAAACCACATTCACCGGATCTGACGGGGAGCAGCTTTTTCTTTTGCAGCATTTCTCCGCTGTCACTGTAAAGTGCCGCAGAGGTAGTGTAGTTGCTGGTATCTATTCCGAGATAGTATGCCATGAATACAGTCCTCCCGCATGGATAAAAATAAACAGAGAAAGCACTCACATATTGGTACTGCCGGATTCATCAGGAGCAGGAGCTGCATCGGCAGCAGGTGCTGTTCTCACCACTGCTCCGAGCACACCATTGATGAAGGATGCGTCCTCAGCGGTAGAATAGATCTTTGCAAGCTCTACTGCCTCATTGATCGCTGCTCCGTCGGGCACATTATCAACGTACCTGATTTCATATACAGCAATTCTCAGAAGCACCAAAGCTACTCTGGATATTCTGTTGAGCTTCCAGCCCTTGAGATTATCGGAAATAATTCCATCTATCTCTGTCAGATGCTCTCCCACACCGTTGATCAACTGTCCGGCATATTTTCCTGCGGCAACATCACGGGCATCCGCTGCATCGGCATATTGATCCGACACAGTATCATCTCTGAAAAGGCGTTCAAAAAGAAAATCCAGTGCCTGCTGTCTTTCTTCACGTCTTGTCAGCTTTTTGTTGTCTGAATGGCTCATATTATCAATTCCTTCATTAGATCATTTTTTCAAAACAGCCTTATGAAATACTTTTTTTCCTTTTTTGATGACAACATAGCCCTTTGAAAAGCTGTCGATGGAAATCTCTGCTTTCGCATCGGTGATTTTTTCATCGTCTACCGCGATACCGCCCTGCTGCACAAGACGTCTTGCCTCCGACTTGGAAGGAGCAAGCTTGGTAACAGCAAGCAGGTCAAGTAAACCGATTTTCCCGTCAGTAAATACCTCCGCATCAAGCTCCGAAAAAGGCATACTATCAATATCCGCTTTTCCTGAGAACAATGCTCTTGCACTGCTGAGAGCCTTCTGTGCTTCGTCTTCGCCGTGAACCAGCTTGGTAAGCTCAAAGGCAAGAAGCTCTTTTGTGGTATTGATCTGTGCGTCAGTAAGCTGACCGAGTGAAAATGCTTTTTCAATACCATCGATGAATCCGATCGGAACAAATGTCAGCATTTTAAGGCACTTGATCACATCACTGTCGGGCACATTTCTCCAGTACTGGAAGAAATCAAACGGAGATGTTTTCTCCGGATCGAGCCATACAGCGCCCTTTTCGGTTTTACCCATTTTTTTGCCCTCGGAGTTGAGCAGCAGATTGATCGTCATGGCATAGGCATCCTTGCCGAGCTTTCTTCTGACCAGTTCCGTACCGCCGAGCATATTGCTCCACTGGTCGTCACCGCCAAACTGGAGATTACAGCCGTACTCCGTAAACAAACGGTAGAAATCATAGCTTTGCATGATCATGTAGTTGAACTCCAGAAAGCTGAGTCCGCGCTCCATACGCTGCTTGTAGCATTCTGCGGTGAGCATTCTGTTCACGCTGAAGCACGCGCCGACTTCTCTGAGCAATTCCACATAATTCAGCTTCAGAAGCCAATCGGCATTATTGACCATAAGTGCTTTGCCATCGGTAAAATCAATGAAACGGCTCATCTGATGCTTGAAGCATTCAATATTATGGTCGATATCTTCTTTTGTCAGCATCTTACGCATATCGGTTTTGCCGGACGGGTCGCCCACCATGCCTGTGCCGCCGCCCAGCAGTGCGATCGGCTTATTGCCTGCCATCTGGAGTCTTTTCATCAGACAGAGAGCCATAAAGTGTCCAACATGGAGGCTGTCTGCTGTAGGGTCAAAGCCGATATAAAAAACTGCTTTTCCAGAGTCGATCAATTCTTTGATTTCCTTTTCGTCTGTCATCTGTGCGATCAGCCCTCTGCGTTCCAGTTCTTGTGAAACGCTCATTTTTTCAGGCTCACCATCGGGCATAAATTGGTTCAGTGCTTCAAAATCCTTCATACGTTTCTGTCCTTTCTTCATACTGATCGTATCAGTCCATAATGGGGGACAAAAAACAAAATGTCCCCTGCTTAAACAGAGGACGATAAAATACCGTGGTACCACCTCAATTTACCGATATCTCTCAACACCGGCCTCACGGGTTACTATGCACCCTAAGCCCCATAACGCGGGCGAAACGGTCAGACCTAATCATCGTTTCTCAGACTGACAGCTCCAAGATGTATTTCTGTCGGCACAAGGGAATATTTTCACCCGCCATATTCTCTCTGCACCTTGTTTCCCGACATACTTCTTCTTTTCACAGCTATTATTCTAAGTATAATGATTCTCGGGCATTTTGTCAATTATTATTTGAACGTTGCTGCAAAAAAAGATGCCAAAAAGATGCTCCGGAGCATTACTGCACCCTGTGCAGAATAGTCCGGAGCATCGTCAGGTCGTTATTTTGTGATAAGGGCTACGGCGTGTGCCGATATTCCCTCCAGTCTGCCGGTAAATCCCAGCTTTTCTTCGGTGGTCGCCTTAATGCTGACCTCGTCTGTATCCAGTCCTGCCGCTACCGCAACAACAGAACGCATGGCTTCAATATACGGTTTGAGCTTCGGCTGCTGGGCAATAACGGTAACATCAATATTGGAAACAGTATAGCCGTTCTGCTGTAGCAGGCGGCAGACCTCTTTGAGAAGCTCTATGCTGTCTGCACCGCGATATCGTTCGTCTGTGTCGGGAAAATGTGTTCCGATATCGCCGAGGGCGGCAGCACCGAGTAGTGCATCCATAACAGCATGAACCAGCACATCCGCATCGGAATGTCCGAGTAAGCCCTTTTCGTATGGAATTTCAACACCGCCAAGTATCAGCCTGCGGTTTTCTGCAAAACGATGTACATCGTAACCGTGTCCTACCCTTATTTTCATGTCTGTTCCTCCGTATCGCTGTCGTCCTGTTCACTGTATGAAAGCTGCCCTGCATCGGCGGGAACGTTTTCGGTGACCGTAAAGGTAAACCTTCCGTCACTGAAATCACATTGGACTGTATCACCGCTTTTGACAGAACCATCGAGGATCTTTTCCGAAACAGCGTCCTCGATTTTTGACTGAATAGCACGTTTCAGCGGTCTTGCACCATACAACTCATCAAAGCCTGCATCTGCAATAGCGGAAACCGCCTCATCACTGAACCGTGCCGTAATACCGATTTCCAACAGTCTGCCGTTAAGTCCTGCAAGAAGCCGTTCGGCAATTTTGCGGATATCCCCGCTTGTCAGTTTATTGAACACAATGGTATCGTCAATTCTGTTAAGGAACTCCGGCTTGAATACTGTTTTCAGTTCGGAAAGTACCGCTTGTCTGATTCTTTCATTGTCAGATCCGCCTGATTCATCGCCACTATGAAATCCGAGATTGCTTTGTTTTTCGGTAATCAATCTGGCACCGATGTTGGAGGTCATAATGATGACTGTGTTTCTGAAATTAACGTGCCTGCCCTGTGAATCGGTCAGTCTGCCGTCATCAAGAATCTGCAAAAGCATATTGAAAACATCGGGATGCGCTTTTTCGATCTCATCAAAAAGCAATACTGAATACGGACGGCGGCGCACACGCTCGGTGAGCTGTCCGCCTTCATCAAATCCGACATATCCCGGAGGTGAACCGATCAGCTTCGATACGGTATGCTTTTCCATGAATTCAGACATATCAAATCGTATCATCGCATTTTCATCACCGAACATTGCCTGTGCCAATGCCTTGCAAAGCTCGGTTTTGCCTACACCGGTGGGACCTAAGAAGATGAAGGAGCCTACAGGTCGGTTGGGGTCCTTCAATCCTACTCTGCCGCGGCGGATGGCTCTTGCTACCGCAGAAACCGCCTCGTCCTGACCCACGATTCTTTCGTGGAGAACTTCCTCCAGCTTCAAAAGACGTTCGCTTTCCTGCTGGGTAAGCTGTACAACAGGAATTCCCGTCCAACCGGATACGATCGCAGCAATATCCTCGGCAGTAACCTCTCCTTCTTTATGCTCGTTCTTTTCTTCCCAGACTTTTTTCTTATGATTCAGTTCCTCTGTTACTTTTTTCTGTTCATCACGCAGCTTCGCAGCACGCTCAAAATCCTGTGTATTGACAGCCTCCGCCTTTTCCTGCTCAAGAGCTTTCAGACGGTTTTCGATTTCTATCAGATCGTCAGGAGCGGTGTAGGCACGAAGTCTTACGCGTGAAGCAGCTTCATCGACCAGATCGATTGCTTTGTCCGGCAGAAAACGGTCTGCGATATATCTTGATGAAAGCTTGACAGCCGCGTTGACCGCCTCATCACTGATCCTGACTTTATGATGAGCCTCATATCTGTCACGAAGCCCTTTGAGGATCTGTACCGCTTCGTCCTCTGTCGGTTCTCCCACCGTCACAGGCTGGAAACGTCTTTCAAGTGCGGAATCCTTTTCGATATACTTGCGGTATTCGTTGATAGTTGTCGCACCGATGACCTGAAAATCACCTCTTGCCAATGACGGCTTGAGAATATTGGCTGTATCGGCAGAACCCTCTGCCGAACCGGCACCGATAATTGTGTGCAATTCGTCAATGAACAGAATGATATTGCCCGACTTTTTCACCTCGTCAATAGCACTGCTGATCCTGTCCTCAAAGTCACCCCTGTATTTTGTTCCGGCAATCATGCTTGTGAGGTCAAGGGAGATAATGCGTTTATTCCTGAGGGGTTCAGGAACATCGCCTGATACGATTTTAAGCGCAAGACCTTCGGCAACGGCAGTTTTACCAACACCGGGTTCACCGATCAGACAGGGATTGTTTTTGGTTCTGCGGGAAAGGATCTGAATAACTCTTTCTATCTCGCTTTGTCTGCCGATAACAGGGTCGATTTCGCCTTTGGAAGCAGCGGCGGTGAGATCGCGTCCGAATTTATCAAGTGTTTGTGTTTTACCGTCCGTTTTTGTCTGATGATGCTCATGTGTATCTTCTCCGCCGATAAAATCATCACTTCCGCCGAGTGCCTCATTGAGTTGTTTTACCAGATCGTCCGGACGTACATTCATAGCGCTGAGAAAGCGTACTGCGTAGCTGCTGCCGTCTGCAAGCAGAGCAATAAGGATATGCTCCGTCCCGACATAGTTGTGTCCGATATTGGCAGCCTGCATGATCGCGGTCTGGAGTATCCGTTTGGTTCTGGGGGTAAAATCCTCGGGAGTCAGTCTTGTTCTGTCGCCCGTTCCGATCTCGGTTCTGATCAGCTCTTCTGCCGCTTCGGCAGTTGCACCACATTGACTGAGTACGGTATAAGCAACACCGTCGCCGCTTTTAAGCAGGCCAAGCAGGATATGCTCACTGCCCACGTAGGTATGCCCGAACTCCTGCGCGCTTGTAATGGCAAGATTGATCGCATTGTTTGCTTTTCCTGTAAATCCGTTGAATTTATACATATTATAACCTCCTCTGTTGCAGATCATTCTGAATGGCTGTGATGTACCTGTCAACCGTTATTCAAGGCGGCGGTTGGCGGGTACGGTTTTCTGGCTGAGAGCAGTTTTAACAAGCTCTGCCCTGATGCGATCACGCTCGGCAGGTGAGAGCTTTTTACCGATATTTTTCATCAGTGTTGCGGGCTGTATCTCCATCATCAGCCTATTAACGGTGCTGAACTCGATATCCTTGAAATACCCCGCCTCTATGCCAAAGCGCAGGTTGGACAGATGCTCCATGCACTCATCGTTGCTGATCAGCTTCGCATATTGCAGCACACCGTAGGAGCGATAAACCTTATCCTGTATGGTGATATTTTCAGCAATACTTTCACGCGCGTTCCTTTCCTGCACAATGAGCTGATGGGCAATATCCCTGAGGTTCTTCACCGCCTCCTGCTCGGAGATTCCCAGTGTGACCTGATTGGAAAGCTGATAGATCGCACCTCTTGAATCTGTACCCTCACCATATTGTCCTCTGATCACCAATCCTAACTTTGAGAGAGAGGCGGCGATCCTTCCCATCGCTCCGCTTTGCAGAAGTGCCGGCAGGTGCAGCATCAGCGATGCCCTCATTCCGGTACCGATATTGGTAGGACACTGTGTAAGATATCCGAGTGTGTCATCGAACGCAAAATTCAATTGCTCATCAAGAAGCGTGTCGATCTTATCCGCAAGGTCGTAAGCTTCATCAAGCTTCATGCCTGCGCTGATGACCTGTATCCGCACGTGATCTTCCTCATTGATCATGATGCTGACAGATTCGTCATCCAGCAGCAGCAAGCCTCTGCCTTGTCTGTTGGAGATGAATTCGGGACTGACAAGATGTCGCTCCACCAGTGATACCGCTTCCTCCTGCGTCAGCTCGGACATCTGAATGTATCTGAATCGACCGGAAATCGCAGAGTGTCCGTCCAGAACTGCTTCCTTCACGATGGAAGCGACCTTTCGCCTTCCCTCGTCATTCAGTCGGCACGGAAAAGGATATTCCCGCAGGTTTCTCGCAAAACGTATTCTGGTACTGATCACAACATCACTGACGTCTTTCAGGTTTTCATATTTATTCTCTGACATAACAATCACTCCTCCCCTTTATTGGCAGCGTTTGCCTGTTCAAGCTCTCTGATACGGTCTCTCAGCTCGGCAGCTTTTTCAAACTCCTGTGCTTTGATCGCTTTTTCAAGCTCATAACGGCACTTGGCGATTTCATTCTTGATTTTCACCTCTGTGCCTGCCGCATGGGCAAGCTTGCCTGTATGGTTGGTTCGCCCGTGTATTCTCTGAACGGACGGCATCAGCTCATCGCGGAACACCTCATAGCATTCGGCACAGCCGATTTTTCCGGATTTCGCAATATCCTCAAAGCTGCTGCCGCAGCACTGACACCGCTTTTTTCCTCCGGTACCGCTTTTTCCTTCCATAAAGCTGCCAAAAAGTTTGTCAAGGTCAAAGCCGAAGCTTCCGAAAAATGAACCGTATCCAAGCTTTTGAGCGCATTCGCTGCAAAGATTGTATTCTTTCAGCTCACCGTTAACGATGGTCTTAATGTGTGTAGTCGCCTGCTTTTTCTCACATGATTGACATAACATAATGATTACCTCCGTTTACTATTATGATTTTATCAGATATCAGTATTATACATAACAAGCGTAATGAGCATATTTTTCATCACAGATGCCCGGAGCGTATCGCGCACCTCCTGCGGAACGGCTGTATAAGCCTTATCGGACAGAGCGGAGAGTATGAGCAGCTTATCATACTCCGATATCATATTCTGCGCCGCCATATTGGAAAGAATCGTATTGGCTGAAAGCGCGGAAACGGAATTGCCTAAAGAATTAACAACATGCATCACAGCAACTCTGCGGTCAACCGTTACGCGGGTGATCCTGATATATCCGCCGCCGCCGCGCCTGCTTTCAACAATATACCCATGCTCAGGCGTAAAGCGCGATGTAATGACATAATTGATCTGACTCGGCACACACCCCAAAAGATTAGCCAGCTCATTACGCTGTATTTCCGCGTTGCCGTTGCTCTCGTCCAGCATACGGGAGATGTATTCTGCTACAATATCGCTCATCTTCATGGTTATCACTTCCTCTGAAAGGAGTACTTTGACTTTCTTTGACCTTGCAATTATATTGTATTCCTAAAGTCAGGAAAGGTCAAAGTCAATAAAAGTCAAACAGCAGCTTTTTTGATGCCCTCATACGGAGGATCCTCTATTTTTCTCTTAATTGCTCATATTTTCTCATTATTTCATTGATTCATTATTTCTTATGGCGTCTTTATGATAACAAAATCCATATTTCTATCGTTTATAATCAGGCATTTCAAAAAAGAGCTAATGCAGAGAAAACACATTATAATCATTCAACAAATTGTTCCCATACCATCGAAAACCAAACAGATCAAAATTGTTTAATTCGCTATAAATTCATTTATTTTACTTGACATTATTGCTAAGATATTGTAAATTCTTATTGTGTGGCATTTTTTCTGATGCTCAATCCATTCAAAAAATGATCAATCTTACTTTGAAAGGATGCGTTCTATGGCATACTCAAACGGAAAAAACGGGCAGGATAGCTACTCCGATTCCGGAAATAAAAAGCAAAGCAATACAGGAAAGTACTATCAGAATAACGCACGTAATCAGAATATCAATAGATCCAAGTACGAACAGCAGCGGAAACACAGTGAAATGCGAACTGTCCGCAGAAAAAATTTACCGAAGCAAACAGAAACACCCAAACCCAGCAGTTATCAGTATGTAAATCGACGCAGTCTATATCTTGCAGAACAGCATAAAAAGCTCAAAAGACAAAATCGGATTATTGCTGTTCTTGTTGTTCTGGTTATTCTGCTCAGCATTGTATCCATTATCGGGATATACTGCGCTATATCCGCCGGAGAAGCTTTAGCTGAACAAGAGGCTTCTGCCGAGCCTGCGGCAAACGAAACGACCGGACTGCCTTATCTGAACAGTGATGTTTCCGAACTGACAGGTGACTCCCATCAATCCTCTGAAGAAGCATCTGAAGAACCCATGCAAAAGCCTTCCTACGATACCGGCAGAACATTCACGGTCAACACAAACCGGCTGCCTGCGGAAACCCTTTTGCAGCTCCAGGAAGAATTGTCATCAGAGTATATCGTGCTGTATGATATGACAGCAGATGAGATCATTTATTCCGCTAAGGGCACTAACAAATGCTACCCGGCCAGTACGACAAAAATCCTTACTGCCGTAGTTGCAAGCAGAATTATCACCGACCCGAAAACAGAGATCACCGTCGGCGATGAAGTGAAGCTGATCGGTGAGGACTCCAGCACCGCAGGTCTTGAGCCCGGTATGGTACTGACCTTTGAACAACTCATGGACGCACTTCTTCTGCCCTCCGGTAACGATGCGGCTTATACCATGGCAGTAACCTGCGGCAGGATCTATTCCGGCGATCCAAAGCTATCCAATAAAAAATCCGTAAAGGTATTTATGGAGCTGGTGAACGATGCCGCACAGCAGCTTGGCGCAAAATCTACTCACTTTACGGCTCCGGACGGATTTCATGATGACAATCATTACACATCAGCCGAGGATTTGGCAAAATTTGCTGCCTACGCAAAGTCGATTCCGCTGATCAAAAAATCCTGCGCAAAGGCTCACGCTGTATGGGAACTGAAAAGCGGTGAAACACTTGAATGGTATAACTCCAATCGTCTGATACTCTGGGATTCCGGACAATACTCCGAGTACTGTGATGGAATGAAGACAGGATTTACCGATGAAGCCGGCACATGTGTGATCGCTTCCGCCACCATGAACGATCATACCATGATTGCCGTGGTCATGAACAGCTATACGCTCTACACCAAATATGACGATACCAACAGGCTCTTTAAGGCTGCATTTGACCTGTATGATCTGAACTATACCTACGGCGATGCCTGATACAGACACAGCAAAGAATGATTTCTTCGCGTCATTATTTCCAAAAGCGGGTCACGACACTTTGTAGAGTCGTGACCCGCTTTTTAAGATGCTATATGAGAAAATATGATACAGAAGATTTTCCAGAAGCTGATCTGCTCTACCGATGCAGCAGCGGTAACGGGATACTCTGCGATCTGCCTGCCGTTTTGCTTATAAATCAGCTTGCCGAGCACCTCCCCCTTTTCAATGGGGGCTTCAACCTCTGCGGGCAGAATGACCTCTGAGGTAATGGCAGAGTCACTCCCCTTTTTGATCAGAAATGACGTATTTACCTTCGATGCCGTTCTTACGGTCGGATGCATTCCGTTACTTACGGATATATCTATGACAGCTTCTTCAGGAACGGACGGTAAATACATGGCATAATCCGCAAAGCCATAATCCAGTAATTTCGCAGCATCTGCAAACCGGTCTTTACCGTTGGTACAGCCTAACACAACAGCAATGAGGCTTAATTCGTCACGCTGTGCCGTTGCGCTGATGCAGCTTCCGGCCTGCGAGGTGGTACCTGTTTTCAGACCTGTAATTCCGTTATAGGATTTGAGCAGTTTATTGGTATTAACGAGCTGCGTTTTTCCGCCGCGCAGATAATCCATCCAGATACCGCTGTATTCCAGTATTTTCGGATGCCTGAGGAGCTCCCGCGACATCAATGCAACGTCATAAGCACTTGTAACATGACCGTCCTCATCCAGTCCGTTGCAGTTTTTGAACACGGTTTCCTTCATACCGAGTGCTTTTGCCTTTTCATTCATCTGTGCAACAAATGCGTCTTCTGTTCCGCTGACAAGCTCTGCCAATGCCACCGCAGCATCATTGGCACTGGCAACGATCGTTGCTTTTACCATTTCATCGACCGTCATGGTTTCTCCCGCTTCAAGCCATATATCAGAACCACCCATTGATGCCGCATGGGCAGATGCCGTGACGATGTCATTCCATGAGATCTTGCCGCTGTCAATTGCCTCCATTACCAGAATCAGTGTCATAACCTTGGTAATAGAGGCACATGCTCTGACCTCATGACTGTTCTTTTCAAACAATACCGCACCCGTTTGAGCATCCATCAGAACAGCAGACGGTGCTGTAAGCTCTTTCTCTGATATGGCATAAGCACATGGTGAAAACAGCAGCACGGCAGTTAATGCCGACATGAATACCGATAAAACCTTGATAAACCTCATACCGCACCTCCAATAAACTTCCTCGGAAGATTCCGAGGAAGTTTAATATATTCTGTTTATGTATATGCCGGAAGGATGCAGTATATTTGAGGTTTATTTATTTTTTTCTTTTTTCTTTGCGTTGTCAACATCAAAATCCTGTGCAAGGAATTCGTCTATTTCACGCTTCAATCGGGCTACCGGCAAACCAACTACGTTGAAATAATCGCCCCTGATCCCCTTGACGAACAAGCCGCCCCTGCTTTGAATTCCGTAGCCGCCCGCTTTATCGTATGGTTCGGTGGAGTTGACGTATTCTTCGATTTCCTCTTCCGTCAGCGGATAAAACTCCACCTCCGTAACCTCTGTAAAGCTCTTGAACTGCTCCATATAAAACAGGCAGCAGCCCGTAATGACACGATGTACTCTGCCCGAAAGCAGCTCCATCATGGTACGGGCATCATTGGTGCTTCTGGGCTTATTGAGTATTTTTCCGTCAATCACAACGGATGTATCGCAGCCGATCACCAGACATCGTTCCCTTCCTTTGGAAATGTTGTCTGCCTTTACGCAAGCCAGATATTCGGGACACTGCTCCACACCGAGATCTCTCGGCACCATTTCACGGATATCTGACGGTATGACCTTAAAGTCATCATACAGCTTGGTTAATAGCTCTTTTCTTCTGGGAGATGCTGACGCAAGTATTACGTCCATTTTGAATTCCTCTTTTCAGTAGTTTTATGATTCTTGATCATGATCCAACAACAGCTTGTATATATCGCCCTTTTTGAAGCCGGTAAGTTTTGCACTTTCCTTGGCGGCATCTGAGCTTGAAGCGCCTTTTTCAATGAGTGTTCTGGCAAGAGCAACTGCATATTCCAGTGTATTATCGGGTTCTTCCGGTCTTGGAGCGCCCTCGATCACAAGCACAATCTCTCCCTTGATGCTGTCGTCTGCATAATCCTCTGATGCACGTTCCAGCGTGGTTCTGATAATCTCCTCATGTACTTTGGTAAGCTCACGGACAATGGATATTTTTCTGTTTCCGAATGCTTTGTACATATCCTTCAGAGTTGCCGAGAGCTTATGAGGAGCTTCATAAAAAATCATCGTGCGCGGTTCATTGACAAGTGACAGCAGATGCTCACGGCGGCTTGGCTTATTGACGCTCAGGAACCCCTCAAAAGCAAACCTTCCTGTGGGCAGTCCCGAAACTGCCAGTGCTGATGCCAGTGCAGTGGGACCGGGTACAACACAGACCGTGATATTGTTCTGAGCACACAGCCGGATCAACTGTTCACCGGGATCCGAAATGCACGGCATACCCGCATCGGTCACGATCGCACAATTCTCTCCCGCCAGAATACGGCGGCAGATCTCATCACCGCGTTCGATCGTATTGTATTTATGATAACTAAGCATAGGGGTTTTGATATTGAATCTGTTCAGCAGCTTGATCGTGACCCTTGTATCCTCCGCCGCTACAAAATCAACCGATGAAAGTGTTTCGATCGCACGTGGCGAAAAATCGGACAGATTGCCGATCGGCGTGCCAACAACGTACAGTTTACCGCTCATATTCAAAGATATGCCTCCTTGTATGCTCCGTATATCTTAATCATTTCATCAGAAAGCGTACCGCCTTCATTTTCAATCAGCAGCACCGGTTCCGCGACCAGACCGTTGGGTCTGCCGCCTCGTTTTCCCTCTATAAGCACCAGCTTTGGTGCTTTTGCTGCCCGCTGCTGCACAAAGCGTATACGCTTGGGTTCAACCGCATATTTCCGCATGAGGGTGATCATATCACTGAGGCGTTCCGGACGCTGACACATACACAATCTGCCGGAAAAATTCAGCAAACGTGATGCCGCGCAGATAATATCCTCCATCGTACACAGGGTTTCATGACGGGCTATTCTGTGTGACTGCTGTGGGTTGACGATGCCTGTTCCCTCTGCTTTATAAGGCGGATTCGACACCACAAGATCAAAGGAGGAAGGCATCAGCTTGCCGTCAAGCTCCCGCAAATCACTGTGAAGCACCGAAATATATTCCTCCTGCGAGTTGAGAGCAATACTTCTTTCCAGCATGGAACAGGCTTCCTCCTGTATTTCTACGGCAGTAACATGAGCAGGAACACGCTCTCTGCGCCAGATCAGCGGAATCGCACCGCAGCCCGTTCCCAATTCGCAAGCCTTGTCGTTTTTTCGCGGTGCAGAAAAATGTGCAAGCAGTACGGTATCTGTTCCAAACACATGGTTCAGCGATACAATAACCCTTATGCCGTTTCCAAGAGGTTCAAGCTTTTCTCCGTCCTTCAGCATGATTGTTCCTCCCATATTACTAAATGATCGAACGACACTTCGGCAGAATCCTGAAAAAAACCATACACCGCTGTTGTGTCGAAAGTCGGTACATGATTATTATAGCATACAGCGTCAATTTCGTAAAGGAGTTTTATCCGGTTTTTGTTTGCACACAAAAGTCTGTTTTTACGGCATGAGAATCTTAAAATCACTCTATGAATTTTACAGCAATAATATAGTCAATTTGCTACAATTTTTCCTATATTTATTTACAGGTTAGACAAACTTAATCTAACAGAAAAGCATTGATTTTTTTTTATAAAATGCTATAATATATTCAATAAATCAACAAGGAGGCTGTAATTATGGCTTATAAAATTTCAGAAGATTGCATTTCTTGCGGTGCATGTGCAGGCGAGTGCCCTGTAGGCGCTATTTCTGAGGGCGATTCTCAGTATGAGATCAACCCTGATGTTTGCATCGACTGCGGTTCCTGCGCAGGTGTTTGCCCTGTTGGTGCTCCGTCAGAGGGCTGATTTTGAACATCGTCTGACCACAATAGCAGTCGGTACTTTTGTATCGGCTGCTTTTTTCTGTTTTTATGCCTTCATCATCTGTCCATATTTCTTTTCGGCTGCATAAGCATTTCTCAAAAGACAATACTATTCTCAGCAAAAAGAAATGGAGGTATGAAGGTGTTATACAACAAGGTCGAAATATGCGGCGTAAATACTTCAAAGCTGCCTGTTCTATCCGAAGAACGCAAGCAGCAGCTTCTGATGATCATAAAAAACGGTACAGATCAGCAAAAGAAAGCTGCCAGAGATGAAATGATCAACGGCAATCTACGGCTTGTTCTGAGTGTGATACAAAAATTCGCAGGCAGAGGTGAAAATCCGGACGATTTATTTCAGGTGGGCTGCATTGGTCTGATCAAGGCGATCGACAACTTTGACTGTGAAAAAGATGTGAAATTTTCCACCTACGGTGTTCCGATGATCATAGGAGAGGTCAGACGACATCTGCGGGATTACAATACCGTCAAGGTGAGCCGTTCCATGCGCGATATTGCCTATCGTGCCATGCAGATAAAGGAGGAGCTTACTACACGCAACAACCGTGAACCTACAATTGAGCAAATTGCTCAGGAGCTTGATATTCCGAAAGAAAATGTCGTCATAGCTCTTGAATCCATCGTTGAACCGATTTCGCTGTATGAACCTGTTTTTTCCGATGGTACAGACACCATCTACGTGATGGATCAGATCGGCAGTTCTGACGATGACGAAAAATGGCTCAGCGAGCTTGCACTCAAGGATGCCGTCAAATCCCTCAGTATACGGGAAAAACAAATTCTTGCACTGCGATACTATAAAGGAAAAACACAAACAGAGGTCGCCGAAGAAATCGGCATCAGTCAGGCACAGGTATCACGGCTTGAAAAAAACACGCTGATGAAGATCAGAAATGCCATGTAACCAAAACAGCACAGCCGGCACAAAACGTTTTCTTTGTGCCGGCTGCTTTATTTGGATTTTCACCCCTGCTGTATGCATTTCACGCGTCCTCTGAAGAAGCCTTTTTGACCTCATACATTTTGACAGCACTTGACCGTTTGATCATCTTTCCATGAAGATACACATACTCGTTCGGATCGCCCTTGATCAGCTTTTCCAGCTCCTCTAATGTAATTTCTTTCTTTTCGTGCTGATCATTCTGCTGAGTTGTATATGGCATGATCACAAGACGCTCAATTGTCTGATAGGAATTGAAAACGATAATGTAAGTTACAAGAACCGGAAGCACTGCCGCTGTAAGAACCCCCATAATAGTCAGCGACACGACCGCGTTGCCGGTCGTCATCATGACCGAAAGACATAAGCACAGAACGAACAGTAATGCCACAAAGGTTTTAAGATGATTTGTGAATCCCTTGACAATCAAAAGCAGGGAGTTTCTGATGATCTCAGTAAATTTCAGTTCTACCGAAACCGCCATCACAATAGCTGAGGAGTCCATCAAAAAAAAGATGAGAGCTGTCACAGCACTAAAGGCAAAATAGACCGTTACAGAAAGCTCCTGCGGAAAGCCTCGATAAAAATAATATACGACCCACAAGCCTACAGAAACAAAGTAAAGAAGTATGGAATTGACTGCAAAAAACAGCCAGTTGTCTTTTATTCCTTTGAAATAGTCTTTAAAAGGTCTGATCGTATCTCCTGCACTAAGCTTTTTACAGACATAGACAAGTCCTCCGAAAAACGGCGACATGAGCGGAATGAGCATACAGATCAAAAAAATACTCAGTTCCCCCAGCAGGCCGTTCAGCAGAAAAAGTCCTCCCACCCATATCGCAAGGGGAATGCAGAATAACAGATTGACCAGCAGCAGCTTTGAAAAGCTATTGAAATAACCTGAAAAAAATGCAGAAAAACTATATTTGTCCTTTTTTAATTCCGACACAATTACACACATCCCGAATCAAGTTATCCTTCTGTCACCGGACAGCGGACACCCGTAATCATAACGCAAATATCCATGAAAACAGCAATGAAAACAACATATCCAGCACTGCTGCCGCTATACAGCCGCCAAGCAGCCAGAGCATGTTCAAAAAGTATCTTTTCATCTGTAAATGCGGGTCATCTCTGACCGCAGAACGAACAAAGCAGAGAATCATCTTACAGGTATTTTTTGCTGCTGTTTCTGATGCCTTGATCAATATCGCAGAGGTCACAAACACACCCGGAAGGACAATCAGTATATTATACAGGATTCCGTTCATACCGTATAGCTGATACAGCAGCCCTACGCACAGTCCATAACCGTAGCCCTTACAGAACGGGATCATAACCGTAAACGGCAGCGTCCAGAGCGATAATCCGAATAAAAACAAAACCGCTAAAAAAATACCGGAAGAAGCAAGTGAGGCAACAAAAACGGATAACAGACCTTGTGAAGCCTTTATATCATAATTCGCTCTGAAAATAAAATCAAACTCATCAATAAATCTCTTATCAACATTTCTGGCACTGACAGCACCAAAAACAATACCGCAAAACAATAAAAATGTCAAGGCAATAAGCGGTACATACCGCTTGAAATCCCACCTCAGAAAATGCAACTTCTTCCCTATCGTATTGGAATAGATGATCCTTTTCATAAACATCGCTCCCACCGTTTGTTTTATCCGATGTGTTTTGATAATGTTTATGAAAACGGAGTGCCCGATATGATAACCGCTGTCAGGTACGGCCGCTATAATACCGCTCGGCGAACCTTACACTGTCCATGGCATCTGCCCCATAAAAATCCGCACCGATCATATCCGCATATTCCTGATTCAGCACCGCTCCGCCAACAAGAGTTTTGATAGCCGGATCCGTTTCATGGAGCAATCTGATGGTTTCCTCCATAGACGGCACTGTTGTTGTCATAAGCGCACTAAGCCCTACAAGCATACAGTTATGCTCCAGAGCGCAGTCGCGTATTGTTTCGGGTGCAACATCTCTGCCAAGATCATACACCGTAAAGCCATAGCTTTCCATCAGGACCTTGACGATATTTTTGCCGATATCATGTATATCACCCTTGACGGTTGCTAAAACGATGGCCTTGCTGCTGTCCTTTTGTTCAACCGGTATTTTCTTCTTGACCTCTTCAAAAGCAACAGAAGCGGTTTCGGCACTCATCAGAAGCTGCGGCAGATAGGCTTTTTTTTGTTCAAAGGCAGTGCCGATCTCGTTCAGAGCGGGTATAATATGATGATTGATAACATCAATAGGTTCAGACGTTTCCAAAAGACTGATCGTCTGTGCAGCGGCTCTGTCTTTAAGTCCCTTCACGATACAGGTGTGCAGCGTTTCCGTTTTGGGCTGAGAAGCAGCAGCCGCAGGCTGTTCGGATGCCGAAGCATACCGGATGTAATCCACACAGCCGTTATCCAACTGATTCAGCGCACGGTAAGCATAATAGGTATTCATCATTTCAGCAGCAAAGGGATTCATGATGGCACAATTCAGACCGTTTTGAAGTGCGTTTGCATAAAAGGTGCTGGTTATCAGATTTCTCTGCGGCAGACCAAAGGAAATATTGGAGATTCCCAGACTGGTTTTTACACCGAGTGCGCGTATGAGCCGGACTGCCTCAAGTGTAACCCTTGCACTTTCAGGGTTTGACGAGATCGTGAGTGCAAGCGGGTCAACTATAATATCCTTTTTGGAAATACCATACTCTGCAGCGCGGACAATGATTTTTTTGGCAATTTCTGCTCTTTCCTGTGCAGAATCCGGAATACCCTTCTCATCAATAGTCAGTGCGATCAGCGCGCCGCCGTACTTTTGGACAATGGGAAATACATGTATCATGCTTTCTTCTGTACCGTTCACGGAGTTTACAAGGGGCTTACCGTTATAGACTCTCATAGCGGCAGCAAGTGTATCAAAATTGGTGGAATCAATTTGCAGCGGCGTATCACTGATCGCCTGAATAGCCGAAACACTTTGCACCATCATTTCTGTTTCATTGATTTCAGGAAGTCCGACATTCACATCAAGGATATGCACACCCGCATCGGTCTGCCTGACTGCTTCATTCAGCAGATAATTCATGTCGCCGTTTTTCAATGCTTCTTTAAGCTTCGGCTTACCTGTCGGATTGATTCGTTCTCCGATCAGGATCGGGTCATCATCGATTATAACTGCATGTGTATAGGAGGAAACCATCGTAACGGGTTTAGCAGTTGGGTATTCATAAGGTATCGACCGGGTTTTCGCAATCGTTTTTGCTATATAGTCGGGTGTGGTGCCGCAGCAGCCGCCAAGAATAGAAGCACCCTGCTGTGCAAGACTGACCATATAGTCCGAAAAATCATCTTCATCTATATTGAAAACGGTTTCACCGTCACGAATCTCCGGCAGTCCCGCATTTGGATTCACAATGACCGGCACAGAAGCATATTTCCTGAATTCTCCGATAATATTCAGCATGATATCAGGACCTAACGAACAGTTCATGCCGAGTGCATCCACCTTCAGACCCTCCAGCACAGCAATCATTGCCGCCGGATCAGCTCCTGTCATCAGTTTGCCGTCTGCATCATATACATTTGTCACAAAAACAGGTACATCAGCGTTTTCTTTTGCCGCAAGCACTGCCGCTTTCGTTTCATAGCTGTCATTCATGGTTTCGATCAGTATCAGATCAATGCCGCACTCTGATGCAGCTCTGACATTATCTGCAAAAAGCGAAACCGCTTCTTCAAACGGCAGGTCACCCAACGGTTCTAAAAGCCTTCCGGTAGGTCCCATGTCAAAAGCAATAAATTTTTCACTGCGGTTTTCTACCGCTTTTTTTGCGCAGTCTATACCCGCACGAATCAATTCGCGGTAATTCGGGTATTTATCGCGGTTAATGCCGAAGGTATTGGTTTTGATAATATTGCAGCCCGCGTCGAGGTACGCTTTATGCAGTGAAATGATCTTTTGCGGCTCCATAAGATTCCAAAGCTCTGGCGGCTGACCCGAGGGCAGTCCCATTTTTTGCAGTACAGTACCTGTACCGCCGTCGAAATACAGTCTTTTTGATTTCATTAAATCCGTTATTTTATTCATTTTGAATCCCCATTATAGCTGTAATAGATTTTGACGGTGTCATAAAATACGCCTGATTAAGCGTAATCCCCAGCAGTCTGGCTGCATGAAGCCGTTCCAGAAGCGGCTTCTGATATTCAATTGATACATCTCCATACCCCGGACTGAACCGCGGTGCACAATTGAGATCTGCCTTCATGATATCCGATGCATAATCGCAAAAGGACTCTATAGCGGCAGAAGCAATACCGTCTGCAATAAAATGATCCGCCTGAGAAGTGATATTCAATCGTTGAAGCAGCCGGTCTACATCTCTTCCGATCGTCAGTGCCATCACAAAAGCCTGTCGGCACTGATTCAGATTCGTATAAAGATGTTTACTGTGAATATTCATGAATCCGAAGTCACATTGACCGTTTCGGGATAAATCAACATCTGTACGGATATATACACATTTATAATGTGCTGTTCTGCGGAGCATATCCATACACCTGAGGATATGTTCATCAACATATCCTCTTTCGGTATGAAGCCTGAGAGCAAGCTCACAGGGATTGACAGCGACCTCGTCATAGGTCGCCTCGATGATTCTGATATCACCGCTGTTCATAACGGTATCACCTTCTTGCTGCATTTCTTCACGCATTACGCCAGTCCGTCTGAATCAAAGAAGAACAATTGACCACGCTCTCATAACCTGTCTGATAACGTTCGGTAAGCTCCTGTACGCTGCGCCGATACAGTGTATCATCCTTGTTATCAAGTGCATATACGGCAAGACCTTTTATTTCGGATACGGCATCAAGCGAATCCTGTGCAGCAGCATGAAGTGAGCCTCCCGACTCCGCAAAGTATTCCGGTGTATCCAGTGCAAGCAGCTTTGAGCAGATATCCTCAATCGAAGTAAGCACTTCGATGTAATCCTTGCCGGAGGCTGTATTCTGACAATCAAAAGCGTCCGCCTGTTCCCGCATGGCTCTTGTATATGTGACAGCATCATTCACGAGCTGCTTTACTGATGCAACATACTCTTCATTTTGCTTCTGATGTTCCATATTACAACCGCCTGCAAAGATGCCAAGCATCAGGGCAACCAGAAGCAACGTTAAAAACGTGACATTATTTTTCCTTATCATACTGATTCTCCTTGCATAATGTTTTATATTACTATACCACAAGTCAAACCATTTTACAAGCATACAAGAGAGAGCTACTGAAATTTACAGTACCAGAGAAAGCACAAGCATTTCCTTGATTTTATCATATATACCGTCAAAGTCCTTCATTGGAAGCGGGTTTGTGCCCTTCCCTACCTCGATCGTAAAAGCCGGGCGTCCGAACTTACTGACAAACCAATCCTTAAAGCCACCCCCAACAGCAAGCCCTGTCGGTTCACTGACGGTATATCCGCTGGATTGTGACATAGAAAGTGCCATTTGTCTGGATTCCTCTGCGCGGTATTCGCCGAAATCCCAATAGATTTCCTCCCCCTGACTATGAAATGCAAGTGCGTGTGTGATATTTCCGGTACGGCAATACGATGCAACCGAACGGCTCTCCGGTTCACTTTCGGGATATTCGCCTCCGTATCGGGTGGGAGCCGGCGCTTTGATGCCATTGGAAAGCTCCATAGCTTTCAGTTCGTTCCAACAGGCAGCAAAATTATGATTGATGTCTACTCCACAGGCATTTGCCTGCCAATGGGATGTATCGCCTCCGCTCGCATCTGTTACAAGTGCTTCGTATGCTCCCGCAGTACCGGCACCGTTGATTTGTATCTCGACCCCGTCGGGATTGACGCACGGTATCAGTGCAAGTCCCCGCTGATTAAGGAGCGGCGCAAGCTTCACACCGCACATGGTTTCTCCTGTCAGTATAGAATGACACACATCGTCCATAAATCTTAACAACAATAATGTTGTGATCCATTCCATACCGTGATAGCCTGCTGTCAGCAATACCTGCTTTCTGCGGCTGCCGACACTGAGCAGGTCGATGGGCCTTGCACAGCGGCTCTCTCCAATTGTATCGCGGGTAAGAAAGCCGTAATCTGTGAGCAGACTGCCGATCAGGATCTCGCGTGTTTTTCTGTCTGCCTTGCTCCTGAGAATAATACTGTCAAGCATAGAATACCTCCTGTTTCATCAGTTCTGTTTGATAATCTCCAAAATGCCGTTCTATTAGCTGCTTTTCCGGCTGCTGAACGGGGGTTATGATTTCAACCTGATTATACTGCTTGAAAACCGAAAATCATGTCGGAATTGTTTATCGACACAGCTCAGATGATTGATCCGCAAAACACGATAGATTCCATGATTGTTTATACATTGCAGTATCGTATATTTATAACATTTCCTGATTGATTTTCATACGTTTGCATTGAAAAAAGCGTTAATTATACTTGACTATCATTCAAAATAAGTGTAGAATTCTGGAGGAAGATCTATAATAGATGATATAATAATAAATAAAAGGAGTGAATAAGGGACAGACATGAGAATAAATGTATTGGAGCTTATAGAAAATAGTGCAAAAAAATTCCCTGAAAAAGCTGCTGTTTCCGAAGGTGAAAAATCCTTGTCGTTTGCGGAACTGCTTCTGCGAAGCAAAGCTGCGGGAACGTCGCTTCTGAAAAGCGGTGCTGAGAAAACAACTGTAGGAGTGTTTATGGAAAAAGGCATGGATGCACTCTGTGCTTTTTTCGGAGCGGTATATGCCGGATGCTGTTATTGTATGCTGAATGTCGGGCTTCCTGATAATCGTCTTTGTCAGATACAGTCTGTTCTCCGGACACAGTATATTATTACTGAAAAAAGCCTCTCCGAAAAAGCAGCGGCACTCTTCCCGGGGACATGTATTCTTCTGACGGAGGATATTTTTAATGGTATCCCTGATGAGGATTCCCTTTGCAAGCTTCGCAGAACGATGATCGATACAGACCCCCTCTACATCAATTTCACCTCCGGTTCAAGCGGCATACCGAAGGGAATTGCCGTTTCACACAGAAGCGTCATTGATTTTATCGGCTTTTTTACAGATATTTTCGGAATTACGGAAAACGATGTGATTGCAAATCAGGCTCCGTTTGATTTTGACGTTTCCGTAAAGGATATATATTCCGCGATGTCAGTAGGTGCAACTCTTGTAATCGTTCCGCGAGCACTGTTTTCGGCACCCGCTGCGCTGATCGACTACCTGTGCGAGCGTCGTATAACCGTCATGATCTGGGCTGTTTCCGCTTTGTGCCTTATAAGCACTTTTCACGGACTGGATTACAAAACTCCCGAAACCGTCAAAAAGATTCTTTTCAGCGGTGAGGTCATGCCTTACAAACATCTTTCTGAATGGAAAAAGCATCTTCCCGATGCAATGTATGTCAATCTTTACGGACCGACAGAAATCACCTGCAACTGCACTTACCATATTCTCAGCAAAGACAGGGACTATTCTGATGGGATACCGATCGGACAGCCTTTTCCGAACGAAGATGTTTTTCTTCTGGATAGTGAGCACAAGAGAATTGATTCTGTCGGCGAAACCGGTATGATCACCGTCCGCGGCTCGGCTCTCGCGCTGGGATATTACGGGTGTCCCGAAAAGACTGCGGAAAGCTTTATCAACAATCCACTCCAGTCAGATTATCCTGAAACGGTATATCTTACCGGCGATCTTGGATATTACAATTCGGACGGCGAACTTGTTTATTGCGGAAGAGCTGATAATCAGATCAAATACCTCGGTCATCGGGTGGAGCTTGAGGAAATTGAAAAAGCAATGTCCGCTGTCGATGGAGTAGAGAGATGCATCTGCATCTTTGATGAAAAAAAACAGCGTCTTAAGGGTTATTATGTCGGAACAATAGATAAAAATACCCTTCACAGAACCTTACAGGAAACTCTTCCGTTTTTTATGATTCCGGGTTCTATCCGGCAGATCGAATCAATGGTTCTCAATAAGAACGGAAAGATTGATCGTAAGAAAACAATCAAACAAATAGGGGGGAAATAAAGCTTGACTGATCTGACAAAAAATCTGCTCAGCATCAACGATAAAGCTTTTTATTTGTTTGATGCTGAGCAATTGAAGCAAAGGACTGCATATTTGCGTGAAAATCTGCCCGCAGGTACGGGACTGTGCTATGCAGTAAAGGCGAATCCACTTATAACGGGAGAAATCGCAGACTATGTCGAACGGCTCGAGATCTGTTCTCCGGGTGAAGCTGAAATATGCTTTTCACTTGGAATAGACACCCGGAAGATGGTCATTTCCGGTATTTACAAAAGCCCTGCATTTCTGAAAAGACTTGCATCGGATCAGGACTTTCATGGTATTATTACTGTTGAGTCTGTTCTTCAGTACGAGCAGCTTTGCGAATTGTCGGGAGAATGCGGGAATCCGCTCCGGATCCTTCCGAGGCTTACAAACGGAAGTCAGTTCGGACTTGACGAACAGGATCTTGATAGAATGATCCGTGACAGGGAAAAGTATCCTCTGCTTGATATCACCGGAATACAATTTTTTTCCGGTACTCAAAAGACTTCTGTAAAGAAATATGCCAGAGAGCTTTCCTATCTTGACCGATATATTCTCAGCCTTGAGGAGCGTTTCGGATATTCTGTGCCCGCACTCGAATATGGAACCGGATTCCCGGTTTCGTATTTTTCGGAAGAAAAACTGGATGAACAGAGTATTCTCACGGAATTCTCAGCCATGATCGGAAATATGAAATGTAAAGCTTCGCTGATCATAGAATCCGGTCGGAGCATTGCCGCGTCCTGCGGACGATATTATACACATATTGTGGATATCAAGGAAAACAAAGGCACAGCTTATGCTATTACAGACGGTGGAATGCACCATATTACATATTTCGGACAGTATATGGCAATGAAGCACCCGTTTGTTTCTGTCGTTGGAAAAGAAGATATCAGTCCTGAAAAAGAATGGACGATCTGTGGAGCTTTGTGTACGATGAATGACATCATGGTCAAACAAATCAACCTTCCGCCTATCCATGTCGGAGATGTGCTTTGCTTTGAAAAAGCAGGCGCATACTGCATGACAGAAGGCATTTCCCTTCTGCTCAGCCGTGATCTTCCCGCTGCATATATTCTTAAAGAGAACGGCGATCTTTATCGTGTACGTTCTTCCTTTGAAACCTGTACGATCAATAAACCTGAATATGAAAGGATGTATTAAAATGGAAAGACTTATCGAAATACTGGAGGATATTCGCCCGGGTACAGACTATGAAAACTGCACTGATCTGGTAGACGGTCATTTTCTGTCTTCTCTTGATATTATCGCCTTGGTCGCAGAGCTTGAAGATGAATATGATATCACTGTCCCCGCTGTGGAGATTGTTCCTGCAAATTTCAACTCCGCTGCAGCCATGATGAAAATGATCGAGCGTTTGCAGGAGGAATAATATCTGATGGATCCGACTTTTCTGCTTGCAGGCTGTGGAAAGGATATGACATCCTTCTTTTCTATGACCTTTTTGTTCTTGTTTTTTCCTGCCTGTTTGCTTGTTTATTCGATTGTTCCGAAATCCTGGAAAAAGTATTTTCTGCTTTTTGCAAGCTATCTTTTTTACTGGTTCGTAAGCGGAACACTGGTCGTATATCTGATATTGTCGACCCTGTCGGTTTTTCTTCTTGGCATTTGGATCGACAGGATCCAAATGCAGATGAAGGAGCATATCAAAGAGTTACCGAAGGAAGAACGTAAGATCGCTAAGCAGAAGTTTATACATCGTCAGCAGCGCGTGGTTTTTTTAGGAGTACTTTTGCATATCGGATTCTTACTTGTGGTCAAATATTCCGGATTTTTTGTAGGAAATATCAACCTTCTTCTTTCACTCAGCAAAAGCACAGTCGTGTTGGATATTCCCCAATTTGCGATGCCCATCGGAATCTCTTTCTTTACTCTTCAGGCCGTGTCATATATTATTGATGTGTATCATGGACTTGTAAAGTGTGACAGAAGCTTTTTTCGTCTTGCCTTGTTCATGAGCTTTTTTCCGCAGATCGTGGAAGGACCGATCTGCCGTTATTCCCAGACAGCCGAACAGCTCTGGCAGGCAGGTCCGATCAAGTATAACGATCTCACTCTCGGACTTCAGCGTATGCTCTACGGCATGATGAAAAAAATTGTTATTGCAGACCGACTCAACCCGCTTGTTACAGGGATTTTTGACAAATCAAACAGCTATGGCGGAGTGATCATTCTTCTTGGAGCTGTTTGCTATACCATTCAGCTTTATATGGATTTTTCAGGTGTAATGGATGCTGTTGCCGGTATCGGTCAGATCTTCGGATTGACAATGCCCGAAAACTTTGAAAGACCGTTTTTCTCGCGTTCTATCTCGGAGTTCTGGAAAAGATGGCACATATCTCTCGGTGCCTGGTTTCGTGACTATATATTCTATCCCGTTACCAGTACAAAAAGAATGAAACAATTGACCTCTTCGGCACGTAAAAAGCTTGGAAATCATTTTGGTCCTCTGGTTGCCGGAGGAATTGCACTTTTCTGTGTCTGGTTCTGCAACGGTCTCTGGCACGGTGCTGCGTGGAGCTTCATTTTTTTCGGAATGTACCACTTTACACTGATTCTTCTGGAGAGTATGACTGCACCTGCCGCTGCGGCATTCAATGCAAGACTGCATATCAATACAGACGGAAAACCGTACCGTTTCATGCAGATCATACGCACAACGATTCTTGTTGTGATCGGAGAGCTTTTCTTCAGGGCAAATGGATTTATGGCAGGATTATCGCTGTTCCGCAGGATTTTTACTTCCCTCTCTATAAACGAACTGAGCCTGCAAACATTCCATAAGCTTGGAATCGATGGACATGATATTCTTATTGTCGGAATAACGGTTATAATCGTTTTCATAGTCAGTCTGATAAACGAAAAGGGTATCAGCATCCGTGAAACACTCGCAAAGAAGAATATTGTTGTTCGCTGGGGCGTATTATATGCGTTGATTTTTTATATCATTATTTTCGGAGCATACGGGTTCGGGTATCTGCCTGTAGATCCGATGTATGCACAATTCTGAGGGAGGACAGCTATGCAGTCAAAATACATCCATACAGCAAAGGCTATCCTGTTTATAATGATCTTCCTGATTATTTTATCCGGCATATCTCAGATTCTTAGTCCGAAAGACAATACTAAAAACCAATGGAAGCACGATTATATTGCCTACGGTGTGCTTGGAGAGCCTGAAAACACGGTTGACGTTCTTTTGCTTGGCGACAGTGAACTCTATAGCTCGATAGTTCCTCTTCAGCTTTGGGAAAAATATGGTTATACCTCTTTTTCCTGCAGCAGCAAGGGACAGCATCTCTGGTATACCACACAATTTCTTCTGGACACATTCAAACACCAGTCGCCGAAGATCGTGATTCTTGAAACGGATATGATTTTCAGGTATTTTACTATGGATAACGCACTCCTCCATAGCACTGAAATACTCTTTCCTGCTCTGAAATACCACGATCGCTGGAAAAACATTTCGTTCAACGATGTGATAGCTCCTGTAGATTATACATATCTGCATTCCGGAAAGGGATATATTTACAGCGACAAAATTGCTCCCGCAAAGACCGGTAAATATATGAAGCCTTCAAACAATTATGCAGAAATAACTCCGGCAAATGAAACGTATGTCAAGATGATTCAGTCATTTTGTTCAAATCATGGAGCAAAACTTGTTTTAATGAGTACACCGAGTACGAAAAACTGGAATATGTCAAAGCACAACAGTATCGAGCGGTTTGCAGAGGAGATCGGTGTAGACTTTATTGATATGAACACATTGCGTTCGGAAATCCCGATCGACTGGAAGCACGATACCAGAGATAAAGGCGACCATCTTAACATATTCGGCGCAATAAAGGCAACCTCGTATTTAGGAATGTATCTTGAGGAGACCGAGCTCCTCTCAAGCCATAAGGATGACCCGGCATATAACAGTTGGAATGAGGCTCTTGACACATTTCTCCGGGATAATGATCTGGAGCTGTCGATTTTTGACAGCCGGTAAAGCTTTGATCAAGTACCGTTGATGAAATTATTTCATCAGAAAATAGCAGCTCCCTTGCGATGCCATATCACTGACATCGCAAGGGAGCTGCTTCTGTTTGTTGTCAACGGCTTTGTGCGGTTTTCTTTAGAATTGCGATCAGAGTTTCACGCAAACCAAAAATACTATTACCGTCATCATTTTACAAGTATAAATCTGTCACCGTTTTCTTCTTTGATAAGCCCATGCTTCCCGGCAGAATCAATAGCATAGCTGATCGTGTTCTCGATCACCGCTCCCAGACGCAGATATCCGAATTTCTTTGCAGTTTCACGAATCAGATCCTTCCTCGTCAAACTGACCTGTTCCTCAAGAACCTCTCTGATGGCATTAGCTATTTCATAAGAGGATATTTCGTCCATAGAACGCTTGGAATCCGTTTCCTCTTCTGTGCGGTAAGCTTTATATTCATCGGGCTGCTGATCACCGCGCCAATAGAATACCCTGTCCTCATCTTTGGTTATTTTAAGATCCATTTTCGCCAAAGCATTGTCTAGCTTGGTCTCCACACGGGGGCTGAGCCTTGTAATACCCCATGCAGAAATCACCTTACGGAAAAGTGCTTTCCGGCTTATCGGCGCTTCTGCATCGATAATGCGGCGGAAGGCAGTGAGGATTTTTCTGTCAGCAGAATCCGAACCAAAGTCCTCGGGAGTACCCATTCCCGAAAGCGGATATGACTTATATCCAACACCGGCAGAACAATATTTTTCCTCCTTTTGCTCATACAGCTTTTCAATTTCATTCCGGCGGTCGGGAGCTGAGGAGGCTTCCTGAGAAATATCCGATTGTTTGCAGCGACTGACTTCGTCAGTTATCATTTTCAGAACCTTTTTCTTGTCGTCGAGCCATTCCAGTGTCCAGAGCCGCATAATGCGCCAGCCAAGTCCATTGAGTACGGACGGCTGGAGTATGAATCTGTCCGTTGACGTTGCAGATGTGCTCTCTGTTCCGTCAAGCATAATACCGAGTATGTATTTTTCAGGATCATCAGGATCTATAATACCGATGTCGATCCTGTATTCCGAGAAGCCTATATCGGTTTTTACTCTGAGTCCCGTTCTTTCAAGCTCGGATGCAATCTGACGGATCAGCCGATCCGGTTCTTTTACGACAGTACCTGCCTTGACCGCAAGGGTGCTCTTGCCGCGCTGTGCATATTCCAGAAAGGCTTTAAGTCCCTCAACACCCTCAGCACGTGTTCTTGAAAGATCGATCTGTTCGGGTCTGAGGGTCGAATATACGATCATTTCCTTCCTCGCTCTCGAAACCGCAACATTCAGTCTTCTCCAGCCGCCGCTGCGGTTCAAAGGACCGAAATTCATAGAAACCCTGCCCAGCTTATCCGGACCGTATCCGACAGAAAACAGAATGACATCGCGTTCATCACCCTGTACATTTTCAAGGTTCTTGATAAAGATCGGTTCTGCCGAAGCCTTATCAAGGTCTTCCAACTCCGGATTTTTGACAAAAGCTTCCGCAAGAAGGTCGTCGATCAGGTTCTGCTGAACGGAACTGAACGTAACAACGCCAATGCTTTCCTTGCTGCCGCTGCTGAGCCGCGAAATGATTTCGCTGACAACCGCCTCTGCTTCCGCCCTGTTCTGCTTGGTACGTCCTTTGTCATAACAGCCCTCGACCGGAATGAACTTCACTGCCGAACGCAGGTCGTTGGTTGACGGGAAGGTAAGGAGCTTATTGTCATAATATTTCATATTGCTGAAAGCAATCAGGCTTTCATGCCGCGAACGGTAGTGCCATTTGAGGTATTCCTGCGGCATAGAGATAGAAAGGCAGTCATCAAGCAGGCTTTCAAGATCCTCCATCTCCATGTTGTCCTCATCTGTATGCATGTTATTGAAGAAGTTCGTCGGAGGAAGCTGATTGGGATCACCGACAACGATCACATTTTCGCCCCTTGCAATCGTTCCCACGGCTTCACTGGTCGGAAGTTGTGAAGCCTCGTCAAAAATTACCAGATCAAACTTCCGGAATGACGGGTCAATATATTGTGCAACCGAGATCGGGCTCATCAGCATACACGGGCAGATCTTATGCAGGAGATTGGGTATCTTTTCAAACAGACTCCTGATCGACATCATTCTGCCATTGCTCTTGATTGCCTTTTTCAGAATACCAACTTCCGAAGAAGCTGCTCCTGCTGCACTGACAGCAGGGATATTTGACGACAGCTTTGCCACAAGCTCATTGATAGTGAGCATTCTGAACCTTTCGGTCAGATCTTTATATTGTTGTATCGTATCTTCAAAACGGGCACCGCGGAAGCTGTTGAGGATATTGTCGCTCCTAAGAGTTCTGAGAATCAAAGCATAATTCAGATCCGCTTCAAACGCGTCAGAAAGCTCTGTATCGTCCAGAATATCCTGCTGCCATGCATCATAGACGCTGTATAGACCAATTGAAGAAAGCTTCTTTCTTTCCTCCTGCATGGCTGTCCATGCTTTAAGCAGACTGATATGAGCGATGTATCCCGAAAGCCTGTCTGCATAGCCCGGAATATAGTCTTTTCCGTCAGATTCTATTTCCGGTATAACAGCATACTTCTGAGTAAGCTGTTCCTGCATTTTCAGAAATGCAGCAATATCATTTGCAGCGTCAATTGCCGCTCTGTCACCTGCCAGCGAAAGAAGTTTCTCCTTGTATATAGCTTTTCGTTCCGCTGCACAGGTGTCCGTTACGCTTTTGAGTGCAAGAGAAGAATTGACAGAGCGTCTGAGATAGTCCCAATTTGTATTCAGTCCGGAAAGCAGGCCGCCAAAGAACGGAGCCATTTCCTTACAGCAGCTATTGATACTTTGACGGAGCACATTCAGATTTCTGATTCTCTCATAATACTGTCCCAGTTGGTTCTTGTTGACAGAGGCAGGATTCTTCGCATAAGCTTTCAGTTCCTTTGTAAGCTTGCTGATGCCCATATTCTTCGGAATGAACCATGCTGACTGCGCCTGTCTGAGTCTTGTTTCGGCAGCACTGACATCATAATCCAGCACGCTGCCGTCAAATTCTGACGAAAGAGCACTGAATTGTTGGTTGAATGCTTCTCCGTCACTGCAGCATTGTATCATTCTCTGAGCGATCTGACCGCCGTTATCCGGTGTCACTACAGCCGGAATCAGACTCGTTCCCGATGCACCTGCTATCGCGGAAAAGAGCTGCGAGATCTCGGCACATACATTTCTTGATCGTTCCTCAATTCCAAGGGACTCCAAAAGAGTGCCGAATGCTGCCGCGGCTTTGTCAGCTTCTCCGAGTGTCTTTTGAAGATCGCGTTCAAGCTCGTCTTTCAGTTCAAAAGAATAATCCGACAGCTCACAGCCTTTCCATGGATTCTGTAAATATGAACCTGTTTCTTCTGCGGCAAGTGCAAAGCCTCTGACAGTCTCGCGGCATTTCTCCGAGGTTTCTTCGGAGAAACCGGCAACGAACGATGCATCAAGCATAAGGCTGCCTTTGAACCGGACGTTAGCTTCATATCTTTCGATCGCTTCATATATGGAGTATCCGTATTCACGTTTTTTATGAAGTGCTTCTATCGTTTCGTTGAATCCATGTCTGATCTCATAAAGCTTGTCCGCTGTAGAAGCAAATTCTTCAGGCGGCTTGATCCTGCCGACCTCGAGTGCCTTATTGAGCTGTGAAAGCACTGCCGTTTTGCTGGTCTTGTTGGAATGAAGCTCCAGACAGAAGGGATCCAGCCCGATCGATGCAAGCCTTTTTTGTACAACACTGAGAGCAGCCATTTTTTCTGCAACAAACAGAACCGTTTTCCCGTTGTATAGTGCATTGGCAATCATATTGGTAATGGTTTGTGATTTTCCTGTTCCGGGAGGGCCGTGAAGCACAAAGCTGCGCCCCTGAGCGGCGGCAGCCACCGCAACAAGCTGTGAAGAATCGGCGCTCAGCGGTACAGCAATATCCGATGGACGAAAAATGGATTCTACATTACTTTCATCAAAAGATAATTCTTCCTCTGTCCAGTTCATTTTTCCGTCCATCAATGAAGAAACAACTTTATTCTGTTTCAGTTCATCGGAGCGGCTGCGAATATCGTTCCACATTACAAACTGTCCGAAGGAAAACAATCCGATAAAGGCGAGGTTTTCTATATTCCAGCGGCTTTTACCCATAATAGCCTGTCTGACAGTATGAAGAATCAACGGCAGGTCGATGCCGTGATCGTCCTCCGGAAGTATGTCAAGACCGCTGATCCTGATCTGGTACATCTGCCAAAGATACTCCAGCAAGGTTGTATTGATTCTTGCTTCCTCCTGACGGCTGCGGATAACATAGCCGCCGCTGCGCAGGTTTCTCACAATGTCTATCGGAACAAGCACAATTGGTGCATATCTCGGCTTTTCGGAAATATCGCTTTCGAACCACCGCAGAAAGCCAAGCGCAAGAAACATGGTGTTCGTTCCGTTTTCCTCCATGCTTACCTTTGCGGAACGGAACATATTTTTAAGCTGATTATTCAGTTCCTCCGCCGGAATAAAGGTTCTGACCCTGCCGTTTTTCAATTCCTCGGCTGAAATATTCTCGATAAGATCCCTGTCATTTTCTATCTCATACATTTTCGCGCTTTTAAGCGTGACTGACCACTCGGAGGGAACCTCCATTACTCGTATACTTTTACCGTCTGAGAGGGTATCCTCAATCTTTCCAAGATCAGAAGCCATGATCTGCAGGGAGTTTTTTCCGGGACGGAAATTCAAAAGTGTGTTTCTGAGACTGAAATCAAGAAGCTTTCTTTCCCAAACACGCTGTTTTGTCAGTGCTTCCTCTGTACCGCTGAGATCAGCCATATTGTGCTGTTCAAGCTTCTCGGGTGCTTTGACGCTGAGTTCCTGAAACTCCGCTTGATCGTCCGCATTGCCGGAATATCCCCTTGCCTGCTCAAGCCGCAGCGGTATGGGTCTGATACCGCTCCCTCTGCACCGCTGGATATCCACAACACCTTCAAAATCGGAAATATCTTGTATATGTCCACAGCCATGTCTGACAGCACGGTCAAAATCCACTTCATTTCCATCGGTAAAATCAGTGCATTCAACAAACAAAAGCTCTTCACTGCCCTTTGCCAACCGTTTTTCAAATGCGGAAATATCATCGATCATACAGTCGGAAAAGGTTTCTTCATTCAGACGGCAGCCTGCGTATGCATGTCTGCTGCTGAAGGCAATCAGCGGATACAGCCCCGCCGCTTCAAGGCAGGACGCATAAAGCACCGAGAGATCAAGGCATGTTCCTATTTTTTCTCCCACAACCACATGCGGCATTCTGATACGCTGACCAAGCTCCTCATAGCTTGCAGGAGGATTGTTGTAGACGATACACAGCGATTGCAGTGCCGTATAAATCGCCGCCATCTGTTTTTTGACATTATCGGGATTCTGTGTCTGATAGCCTGTGAATGAAGGCGAGCCTGTCCAGAGTTTGAGATAGGAACCGGCTTTTAAAAGTACCTCCGATACGCACGGGTGGTTCGGTGTAACAAAGGCTGCAATAAGCTCGGGCATGATCCTCAGACCACTCCACTGATCATAGGCAAGAAGCTCGATCGTGAAGTCAGACCCATCTATTTTTTCATCTCTGCGATAGATTTCTATCGTGATATTTCCAACCATTCTTTCGGTAAGAGAAAAAAGAAACTCCGTTAAAAGAACCAATCTGATAGGATTGATCTCTACTGATGCGCCGGGTGCGACAGTTGGCACAAGATATGAATAATCCTTTGCAAACTGCGGTTCAAAACGGATTCTCAGTTCAAGGTCAGTGAGCAGCTCTTCCGAATTGTTATGAATCGTAACGGACCTGATAACAGGAACATAATTCTGCTGCATTGAGAAATTCAGCGATTTGTTGATCTGGCTTGATACGGTTATCATTTTTTCCATATTTCCCCTCCGTTCAAATTATATGCAGTGTTTTTTAAGCAACGAGCCACTTCCATTTGATGACGCTATAAAGCGGAATCAAAGGAATCATGATGGGTGTTTTCTTGAAATATGCCTGATATTCGGGATCGTTTCCATAGGTTCTGCTCTGACGCTCCTCCAGTCTTCTTGCACCGCTGAACATTACATAAACAATTCCCAGATAACCGGTAACTGCTGCGATCCACTGCCATACAGTCGCACACGCTGTAGTGCCGCCAACAAATACTCCCGTCCAGATCAGAAGCTCTCCAAAGTAGTTGGGACATCTTACGATTTTGTAAAGTCCTGTATCAACAAAGCGTTTCGGATTCTTTTTCTTAGCAGCGGATTTCTGATAATCGGCAGTACACTCGACAATAAAGCCCAGAGCACTGATCGTACTTCCGATAATCAGTACAGCGTCCGTTCCTTTGCCGTTTTCAAGTCGGAATAAAAGAGGACAGGTCTGACACGCATAAAGAAGTGCCGCCGAAATCCATATACAGGATTTGACAAAAACATTCATATTCTTTCCGGATTTGATTTCTTTCTTCATTTTCGCATTGTACGCGCTGCTTTTCAATTCTCTGTAAAGAAGATATCCGCCCAGTCTTGCTCCGTAAGCAGTGATCAGGATCAGCGTCAGAAATATTCCAAGCTGATCTGCCGAGAACAATGATGCGGAGTAAACTGCCGTAAGGGTTAATCCAATGGCACATATTGAAAAGCCGTATCCAAGCGATATGAACCATACATATTTTTTGAAACCTATACTGCTTACGATCAGCGCAACTCCCAACAAAATCAAAAACATCATTACCTATCGCTCCTTATCTATCATATTCACCGTCTCAGCGGCAGCGATTTGCACGTTCTGACAGATTATCCATGCTCCGGCAAACCATCCTTGTATATTATATCATAATAGTTCACTGACGACTACCCCTTTTTACATTTTTTATACGATTTTAACAGCATCTGCAATCACAAAAATGGACTTACCTGTACGTAAGGCTTTTTCATTTATAGCTGCTGTGCCTTGTGTGTTGACCTGAACGGGCAACATGAACAACAGACCACTGTTGTTTCCGGCGCGGCGTAGCACCAATCTTCCTTTTTTAAGAGCGATAGCTCGGCGGGTCAGCAGCATAGGGCAGATGAAGCTATCCGACTTATCAGCAGAGGGGACTTCTCCATGGTGCTGAGCGACAACGCGAACACGGGTGCAGCGTCGACGCTGCAAGGTCAGGGTTGATTCTTAACAGTTTTTATGATACTATTACTATAAATTCTGACTAAATTGCCGGGAGGTTTTGTTATGTATAAGGAGAATATTTGCAGTATTCCTGTGAATGATGTTTTTATGCCGAAGGATGACTGTCCGATGTGCAAGATGCGCGATATGTTGGAGGAAAGAAAAGCGGAATATGTAACCGGTTCTGCAATGATGGAGCCGAATGTCCGTATCAAGACCAACGAACAGGGGTTCTGCTTCCGACACTTTTCCATGATGGTAAAACTTGGTAAGCGTCTGTCAAACGCTCTGATACTCGAAAGTCATCTCAAAAAGATTTCTGAGGAGCTTGTACCTGCCGTTCCGAAAGGAAAGCCTGATAAGAAAAAAATGGCGGCACTGGACACCATGCTCAACGACTGCTTTATCTGCCGCGACATCAAGCAAAACATGGAAAATATGGTTCGCATTGTTCATGCTATGTGGGTAAGCGAGCCGGAGTTCCGTCAGCTCTATTCCGAGCAGCCGTATATTTGTCTGGAGCATTTCCATCTTCTGATGAATGTTGACCAGAAGGGACTCGGCAAGAGCCTGCAAGGCTTCTATGAAGCGACCTCTAAGCTCACAGGCGGTTATCTGGAGAGTCTGTGCGGTGATGTTACTCACTTCTGCAAGATGTTTGACTACCGCAACGAGGGTGCTGACTGGGGCAATTCAAGGGACAGCATCGAGCGTTCCGTTGCCTTTCTGACCGGCAATAAAATCCCCAAAAACGATGAACCTGAGGTTACTGATTCCCCCTCATAATACAATTTTTCATGCCAAAAATAAAAGCTCACCTGCAAGGGTGGGCTTTTCGTATATAAATTCGTTTGTTAATCTCTGAATATGAGCAGCTTGTAGGCATCTATTTTAAGAGCATCTGCAATTTCAAATAATAGCTCGATCGAAAAGGGCTTGATAATATTGGGTGCTTCTATTGCGCTGAGATGAGAGCGGCTGATGTTGGCTATTTCAGCCAATTGTTCCTGAGTCAGCCCCGACAACTTTCTGTAATACGCTATGTTCAGTCCGAGCTGTACATATTTGTCTACATTATTGTGTGATACTGCCTTTGATCTGGACATCACAGCACCTCCTTTTAATTAGCATATACTTATTATAAAGAAATATAAACTTTTTATAAAAATACTATTGAACTCTAATAGAAAGCATAATAGAATTAAGAAGAAATTAGCTTTATATTTCAGTTTTATAAAGTTGATAAAGCATTCTATTATCATGATTAAGGAGGTAATCTTATGAAAAAGACTTTTATAGTAAACGACAAAAATATTCTTACTCAGAGTGATGTCCGAAGGGGTGTGGGGGCGACCGGAAAGTCCCCACAGTCAGCCTATGATTGATCAAAGTATAGAGAATAATGTCGTTTACTATAAATAATACTTCTGCCCTCTCGACAACTAAAATTCAGCGCGGCGATACGGTTACAGCTTCATGCTCTGCAACTGGCAGCTCCGGATTCTATCAGTATGCAATCTACTACAAGAAAGCTAACAGCAACAAGTGGCTGACCGCACAGGACTATAAGGCAAATACTACGGTTTCTCTTACCCTGACAGACATCGGAAGCTATGACGTCTGCATAAAGGCTAAAGACGACAATAATACAACGGCAAAGAAATACTTTACTGTTGTAGTCACCGATATTCAGCTTGACAATACCTCCAAACTCTCGGCAGCAACCGTTCCTTCGGGTGATCCCGTCAATGTGATTTGCTCCGCAACAGGCGGCTCGGGACTCTACCAGTATGCGGTCTATTACAAGAAAACAAGCAGCAGCAAGTGGGCGACAGCACAGGACTATAAGGCGAATACTACGGTGCCTCTTGCCTTGACAGATGTCAGCAACTATGATATTTGTGTGAAGGTCAAAGACGGTAACAACACCATTGCCAAAAAATATCTTACGCTGAATGTTACTTTAACCCGCATAACCAACACCTCCTCTCTCTCAACAGCAGAAATCCAGCTCGGTAAAACCGTCACGGTTTACTGTTCGGCAACAGGCAGTACCGGCTTCTACAAATATGCTGTTTACTACAAAAAAGCTGACAGCGGCAAATGGACAACACAGCAGGATTATTCTGCGGGCAATACGGTAACGATTCAGCCCGCAGAATAAGGTACATACGATATTTGCGTGAAAGTTATGGATAACGTGAACAACAGCGCAAAGAAGTATTATACCATAACCGTTAAGTAATCATCTTTATACTATCCGTTATGCCGGCGACAATCTGAAACGCATGAATGATATAGATCAGGATGCCGGATGTATCTGACAGCAGGCACTCCTGCGGCAAAAAACAACGAAGGCTATGAAGAAAAAAGTATTTGAAGCTTTTCTTCATAGCCTTTTAATCTTTGCCTTTTCGCTTTACATTTTTTTCTGAAAAATCGGAAATCCGAGATTGTATCTTTCCGGCAATCGTGTTATAATAGCGTTGAACGAGTATGATTCTTCCCTTTTTTGAAAGGAGTGGTCGCTATCAAACGCAGGATCTTTGCTATGCTTTTCTCCCTATGTATGATCTTGTTGTGCGGCATTTCAGTAAGTGCTGCTAACCCGGTTATTCCGAAAACCAGCTTCCCTTACGATGGCACAGATGTTCAATCATCTGTCGAATCTATCTACCGTTCTGATCATGCCTTTTTCAAGGATGAGGCGGATATTCTGACTTCCGCATCCGAAGACAAGCTGTGGGAAAAGGTGCAGGCTACTTCTGATGAGCTGAATATCAATATTGCTGTCTTTATCGGCGGTAATTACAGAACAGATGACGAAACCGTTACCTTTACCACTAACAGCATCTCTTATCTGTTCGGCAGCTCTTCCGACACGCTTTTCGTCTATCTGGACTTTGAAGGATATTCTCCGGCATACGATTACATAAGAACGTCCAACAACGCTGAGAACATCTTTACCGAAACAAAAAGAAACAAGATACTCAATGTAATGTATAAGAAGCTTCCCAAAAGCACTGAGCCTGTCTATGAAGAGCCTGTACAGCAGGCAATTTCCGACGGTCTTGATGAAATTAAAAATCAGGGATATGTCAATTCCACACAGCAAACACCAGACTACCGCAGTAATTCCCCGGCCGCTTCTCCACGTACGGAGAGAGGCAGAGAAACGCCCCGTACGGAAATAGGCAGCGAGCTTCTTGACTTTGTAAGAAAGATACCAACCCCGATTATTATCGCTGTAGTTGTCGGAATTGTCATTCTTATCATCATTTCCTCGATCGTAAAATCTATCAAGCGACGCATCAACAGTTCTTTCGGCAATTCCTACTACAACAACGGCGGCTATTACAACCAAGGCGGCTCTTATCACAGCTCACATAATGGATATTACGGCGGCAGAAGCCGTCATTATGACTCTTACCACAGCAGACCTCCCCGCCACCGTCCACCGCGAACTCATCATGAACCGCCCAGAAGCAGCCGGCCTCCGCGCAATTCCGCTCCTCCGTCCGGTTCTTCTCACAGCGGCTCTCCGCACAGTTCGGGAAGCGGACATTACCGTTAAACAAACTCTATTGCAAAGACAACAGGCTGACGCTGATCAACATGCGTCGGCCTGTTGTCTTTGCACAAAAAAGTTCGGCCACAAGCTTATCATGTGTGGTCGAACTTATATTATTCTTTTCGCCGTTTCAGAAGGATCACAGACAGGAATATCAGAGGTACACCTATTACAGCAAATATCACGATCGGAAAATCAACACCGGTCGGTATAGTGATCTGCTTTGTATTCCGGAACGCAACAATGATATCACTGTCAAGGGTACCCGAAGCACTTCGCCCTGAAAGCGCAGAACCGCTGTCTATACTGTACTCCGTCAGATAGCCCATGGCATCCTGTGCATTTTCCGTAATGGTATAGGTCAATCCATTAGACAGATTATGAAGCTCAATGGACTCATTGTGCTTGAGGGCGATCTCGGCACTTCCGTTCATAAATATAAGAGTTCCATCTGTAACCGTATTGTCCTGCAGCGTCTTGCTGTATGAAACGCTGCCGCTGAATCCCGTGCCGCCGCTCTGTAGTACTACGGTAAAGCGGAAATCATCATCCACATTACCCATATTTCCCGCGACAGTCTTGGAAACCGTAAGCTTTTTGCTCGACTTAGTGTTCGTCAGGCTAACGCCTGTCACATTTTAAGGATTATTTCCATCACTGTCGTAAACCACAAAGCTCGAATTTGTAAAATTTCCCTCCGCACCATCGCTCCATTCATACGTTCCGCGCCAATTCCAATGCATCGGGATACAGACTTCCTGTTTCAGTAGTATTCCATGGTCTGATAATGCAGTCGGGATAATCAAGGATATAATAATCAGGTGCTGCACTGCTCAAAGTAGTATCAACGTTCGTCAGTACTGTTTTATATATGTGCGGCGGCATATTGACAACTTTGTCTGTATCAAATGTTCTGGTCACCAGTTTTCCGGTACTGTCCGGAGTATCAACCGATATCCAGTTAACATGAGTAAATGGGGAAATACTCCGTGACGCGGTAGCAAGCATATAATCTCTCGCATAGGTCGCCCATTCTTCAGGATATTCTGTTGTAAGCCGTAGTTTAATAGTACGGGTCTGTGTTTTATCCGCAGGATGATTGATACCGCCCTCTGTCCTCGACTGATCCTTGAAGAATTCAATATTACACGTATCTCCGTCCCTGTCTTTTCCGACAAACATATTCTCCAAAACATTGTTTCCCGGTTCGGCATTGTATGCAGTGTTGTTGTAATTAACAGTAAATGTTTCGTCCTCCTCAAGACCAAGGACTTCAACTTTTTTTAGTGTTTCTTTGTAAATGCGGCTTGCTTCACCGGGAATCACTATCCATCGGTAGGGCATTTTATCATTTTCCCATGTATTCCCTCTGGTATTGCAGTGCTCGGTCAAAACAATTCTTTCGTAATCATACGCCGTACCGGAAACAGTCATGGTGATTTCCCATGTTATATGGGTAGAATCAACATTTGTTGCTTCTTTTGAAACAAAAATACCTCCCTCGCCGTCCGGTGTCAGTACGGCTCTGTCGCTGTCTATACCGCCCTTGCCCTCAGCAGTATTCCCGGCAACAACGTTTTGGGTCTGACCACTCATATCCACGATAGTATCATAGGTAATTACTCAAACTTCCCACACCAGAAATAGCTTCAAAGCCTGATAAGCACTAAAGAAAACAGCAATAAAAAAGGCACAGTCCCCTGA
>CACYDW010000172.1 GCA_902773325.1 uncultured Ruminococcus sp. | reverse complement strand
TCATCGGATTTCACAAAAAACGGCAGCGGATACCCATGCTTCTGATGCCAGTCGGAAGGAAAGCAAAAGAACCACCACGCATTATAATTCGGCTTCGGATATTCCATCGTCAGAAATACATTGCTTCTGTCGGTCATATCCAGCCCATTGCCGATCGATTCCCGACGCTTGCCGTCCCAGACAGCGCCTGCCTCGTGCTGCGTCACAAAATCGCTGAGCCGGAGCATCGTACCGCCGACAGATAGATTCTCATATTCCTTTTTTCTGACCCGTAGCAGTCCGTACACCCGCATCAGCATATTGCAGTCCAGACGGATATCATCATCGGCAAAGATGATGTGTGTGTGCTTTCTGCCGCTGCCGACCGCTTCCTGATATCCTCTTGTAAAGCCGCCGCTGCCGCCTGTATTGGCATTCGGAAAGAGGGTGACGAATGCATTGTCCGTGCGTTTTTTGTCGAGGGTTTTTCCGTTGTCCACAATATAGACGTGCAGATTGCTGCTGTTGAATACGGTGCTGCTTTTCAGGTATCGGAGTAATGCACGGCGGTTTCTCAGCATATATTTTTCCCGCTTATAGGTGCAGAAAACAAGAGCCATATTAACCTCATTCGGCATATCTGTCACACAGCAGAAATCACCGCCGTAAAAATCCGCATTATCGCCTTCCAGCGAAAAATACACAAAATCCGCACCCTCGGGAACAATACGGCTCAGGTCGATCACGGCTTCCGCCATGAAGGTGGTATCCAGTACCCGTTCCAGCACACATTTCTCATGGTGCTTACCGTTTCTGACATACACCGTAAATACACGCAAAACAAAGAAACCGCACACCCTCAGTCTTAAATAAAGTCCCTGAAGGCTGCAGTATTCCCTGTATTTTTTGACGGCGAAGGCATTGAAATAGCTGTCAAAGCTCACCGTTTTTCTGATGGTCATTTTGTGTTCCTCTTCACAATAAGCTGCCCCGTCCTCATCTGCCCGAAAGTAGAGCTTACTTTCGGAGCAGATGTCTTTTTGCGGGAACAGGATATCGCAAAGGGTGATAAGATCAGTTCTCACCGAACTCGTCCTTTACGGCTTCAAGAGCAACGTCAATGACCTTATCCATATCATAGTATTTATAGTGGCCGAGTCTGCCGCCGAAGATCACATCGGGTGTTTCATCGGCAAGCTTTTTATATGCCTCATAGAGCGCATTGTTTTTGTCGTTGTTGACGGGATAGTACGGCTCAATGCCGGGTTTCCACTCGGAGGAATACTCTCTTGAAATGACGGTTTTGGGCTGTGTGCCGAATTCAAAGTGCTTATGCTCAATGATCCTGGTATAGGGCACTTCCCTCTCGGTATAGTTCACTACGGCATTGCCCTGGAAGTTATCGGTATCGAGCACCTCTGTTTCAAAGCGGACAGAACGGTATTCCAGTACGCCCAGCTTATAGTCGAAGAACTGGTCGATCTGACCCGTAAAGACCGTTTTCTTTACCTGACCGGCATTGGACTTGATCCACTCGAAATAATCCGTATCGGTGAGAACCTCAATGCCCTCCAGCATTTTTTCAATGATGGGGGTATAGCCGCCCATAGGAATGCCCTGATATCTTGCATTGAAATAGTTGTTGTCAAAGGTAAAGCGCAGGGGCAGTCTTTTGATGATGAATGCCGGCAGCTCTGTGCAGGAGCGTCCCCACTGCTTCTCGGTATAGCCCTTGATGAGCTTTTCATAAACATCTCTGCCCACAAGGCTGAGAGCCTGTTCCTCGAGGTTCTGCGGGTCGGTGATATCAAGGTCGGCGATCTGGTCAGCAATGATTTTTTTAGCCTCAGCGGGTGTTTTGATGTTCCACAGGCGGCTGAAGGTGTTCATATTGAAGGGCAGGTTATAAAGCTCGTCCTTATAGACTGCCACGGGAGAGTTGATATAGTTATTGAACTCTGCAAACTGATTGATATAGTCCCATACCTTTTTATCGTTGGTATGGAAGATATGTGCGCCGTATTTATGGACGTTGATATCCTCCACCTTTTCGCAGTAGATGTTGCCGCCAATATGGCTTCTCTTGTCGATCACAAGCACCTTTTTACCTCTTTTGTTTGCTTCGTAGGCGAAAATCGAGCCGAAAAGACCCGCGCCGACAATCAGATAATCATACATTCTAATCAACCTTTCAATTCAAGATAATTTATAGCTGCACACCCGGCGCAAAGCACCGGCTGTGAAGAAACCGTATTATTTTCCGAGCAATTGCTTGATGAGCCGTCTGCGCCTTGACCCCGGCGGACATACGGCATAGAGCTTTTTGTTAAAGGAAGCGTTATCCGGCGTTGCGCCGTCGATGGAAGCAAAATGTGCTCGTCTGACCTCCGCCCAAGGGATCTCCGTTTCATTGGCAATATAGGTCATATAGACTCCGAACAGCCTTTCGCCGAGCTTTCCCGCTTCACGGGGCTTGATCAGGCTATGCGGCTTGCGGCTTTCGTATGCAGACAGCAGGTCAAAAAGCCATTCGCTGTAGCGGTCAAAGCATTCCCTGTCCATCACGAACATATTGCAGAAATACGACAGATGTCCGGCAAAATACTGTTCTGCCGACGGAAGAAAGTCGGGATATTTTTCTCCGATGATCTCTTTGAGCAAGCCGATATCATCAAAGCTCCCGCCGTCATGCTGACGGTAATAATCCTCCACGCTCTGAAAGATATTTTCCCGCAGCGGGGCAATGATCCGATAGCGTTCTGTGAGCGTTTCCACACACTGTCGATCCAGACCGATCCTGCTGAGGGTCGGTTCGTCCGGAATATCGAAGATGCGGTAGGGTGTCTGCGGCTTGACCGCGTGGTCACAGGCAAGCGGCACAGGGTCTGAAAAATCAAGGTACCGCCGCTGATGAAACAGTCCGCAGACATCGAAGTCCAGATTTTTCCATGCATAATAGTGCACCGTCAGTTCACAGTAAAGCGGATTCCTCCACGAGATATTCTCTCCGCCGTCATCACGCACAGACAGAACGGGGTCATCACCGCTGTATAACGCTGCACCCGCCGACACCGGCAGAAGCAATTCGTTTGCTGTATCTGCACTGCTCTTATAGGTACTCACCAGCAATCCGATTTTTTTCACTCTGCCCCTCCTTGCCGTACTTTATATTCTATATTCTACTCTCCTTTCACTGCTATGTCAAGAAATACAAAACGGGAAAATCGCTCTTGTTCATCGGTTAGGAACTGTGAAGAAATAAATTTTCAATTTATGCTCAGGATGATCTGCTCTGTACAAGGCACACGACCGCAGGAATACTGCCGTATTTCAAGGGAGTGCAACGCAGTACAGGGCAAATCAGACAAGCAGAAATGAAAAGCTATTGATGAACAGTTCCTTATACTAATATCAGATAGACAGGGCGAAAAAGATTTGAGCGGAAAATTTCGCAGAGCGAAACGGAAGACGCCGCTTGGCTGGCGCCAAGCAAGGATGACAACGATGCTATGCGGAATTTAACGCCAAAGATTGTCGTCAGGTCTATT
>CACYDW010000171.1 GCA_902773325.1 uncultured Ruminococcus sp. | reverse complement strand
TCTGCCCCTGACCCCGCAGGGGCTCTGCCCCTTGACCCCGCAGGGGCTCTGCCCCTTGACCCCGGCAGGGAGCTCGAGCCCCCTGCACCCCGCAACTTTTTACTATGCAAGCGAATAAACATAGAAACACTTACTCTTCTATTGGAATAAAGCAAAATAGCAAACCACTATTCCTTATTCAGTATTCATTATTTCTACAAATGGAAACAACCGCAGCGAAGTATCAGATACAGTCGCTGCGGTTGTTTCTATAGTATGTAAAAAAGGGAGAGCGTATTGAAAGTGCCGCCGGAATTACTTTCCGAGGAAAGCAGCACCGATAATGCCGGCATCATTGCCGAGCTGACAAAGCGTTACCTGCGTCTGCACCTTGTTGTGCTTGGTATAACGCTCTGCTTCAACGATCTGCTGTATCGGCTTGAGCAGTACATCGCCCTGTGCGCTCACACCGCCGCCGATACAAAGAATTTCAGGCTGGAAAATGTTGATGATATTAACAATACCGCAGCCGAGATAATCAATGTACTCACTTACAATTGCCCTGCCCACAGGACAGCCGTAATTCATGGCATCAAATGCGGTTTTACCTGTAATTTTGGTGAGATCGCCGCCGATCATCTGTGCAAGAATGGAATTGCTGTTTCCGGGGTATGCAAGCGCGTCCTTTGTCATATTGATAATACCGCTTGCAGAGGAATATGCCTCCCAGCAGCCCCTTCTGCCGCAGGTACACTGTCTGCCGCCGTGCTGAATAACAATGTGACCCAACTCAGCACCCGCATAGTTCGACCCGCTGTAGATCATTCCGTCAATGATGATACCTCCGCCGACACCTGTGCCCAGTGTGATAATGACCGCATCATTCGCGTCCTTTGCGGCACCGACACAGAATTCGCCGTATGCCGCTGCATTTGCATCGTTCTCAACATATATTTCAGTGCCCAAACGCTCTTTCATCATGTCTACGATCGGCCAGTTATGGAAGTTGAAATTATTGGTAAACTCAATAACACCTGTTGCTCCGTTTACCGCACCGGGTGCGCCGATTCCGATAAAGCTGATATCGTCCTTCGTGAGATGTGCGCCCTCCAGTGCTTTGAGTGCGACTGCCGCCATATCATCACAAATTTCTGCTTCGGAACGGGGAGCATTCGTCTTGCAGCTTGCCTTGACAAGAACCTTGCCGTCCTCATCAACAACACCTGCAACAATATTGGTGCCGCCAAGATCGATTCCAAGATAATACATAATACTTGTCCTCCTTATGGATATAGCATAATAATTGCTTTGTAGATTATTATATCATAATGCACAATTTTTTTAAAGTGAAATAAGAGATTTTTTGAAAATTGTTGTTTTTAACAAGAACCATCGTCTTTTCATAGTCAATATGCTGTTTTTTTGAGAAAACTGCCGCTGTGTCAGATACTCCCGACACACTCACAGTGCATAGATATAGTAAACGACATTATTTTTTATACTTTGATAAATCATCGGCTGACTGTGGGGGCTTTCCGGTCGCCCCCACACACCTTCGGACATCACTCTAAGCAGAAATTTTTTGTCGCATACTATAGCACCACACGTTATAGATATTAAACAGGCTCTGTTTAGTAGCATTGAGTTGGTGTAAAAGTATTTTCGGGAAATACGCTGGTCATTCAAACAGTATACAAAAGCACCCCTTGCGCTCCCAACGCTTAATATCAACAGACTGCTGTTGTCAGCGGCGCGGCATAGCACCAATCTCTCGTTTTAAGAGCGATAGCTCGGTCAGACAGCATAATAACCCGATGAAGCTGTCCATATCGTATAGCAGAGGGGGACTTCTCTATGGTGCTGAGCGAAAACGCGAAATAGGGTGCAGCGCCGTTGCGCTGCTCATTTGTGGTATTTGCCGTGGGTGTTGATCTGGAAGGAACGGTAGATCTGTTCGCAGAGCATGACACGCGCAAGCTGGTGCGGAAAGGTCATTTCAGACATCGACAGCCGCAACTCGGCGGCTTGCTTGACAGCATCACTCAACCCCCATGAACCGCCGATCACAAATACAAGATGACTGTGCCCGCTCACCGCCGCCCTGCTGAATACACCGGCAAGCTCCTCGGAGCTTTTTTGTCCGCCTTCAATACACATCGCAACGGTCATCGCTCCTTTGGGCAGCTTCGACAGGATCCGCTCACCCTCCAGACGCACTGTCCGCTCGATCTGTGCCTGTGAGGGCGCATCGGAAATACGCTCTTCGTCAAGCTCGATGATACTAAAGCTGCAAAATGTACGCAGCCGCTTGGCATACTCCGTGCAGGCTTCTGTCCAATAGCGTTCCTTCAACCTGCCGATACATATAATGGTCACGTTCAGCATTGTATCACTCCTGAAAAAAACAGGCACATCTGCCCGCCGTCTGAGCGGACAGACTATGTCTGTTGGTTGATTGGTCAATATAGAATCGCTCCCGCCTTGTTCTCGACAGGCGCGACGGACAGCATAAAATCCAGATTCTGCTTCATGCCGTTCATCTCAAATGCACACAGCGAGGTTTGCAGGGCTAACTGCGGATAGTTATTCTCCCGGCTGAGATGCGCTAAGATCAGCCGCGTTGTGCCGCTCCTGACAAGCTCTACCGCCGTCTGCGCACACACATCATTGGACAGATGCCCGATATCCGACAGTATACGGCGCTTGAGTATGTAGGGATACGAACCGCACCGCAGCATACCCTCGTCATGATTGGATTCCAGCACCACTGTGTCGCAGCCGGTCACAGCCGCTCTGATCTCATCGGAAATACAGCCCGTATCGGTAACAAATGCGGTGCTTCTGCCGTCTGACGATGCCGCACGGTATCCCACTCCCTCACGGCAGTCATGCGAGATACGGAACGGTACTACCGTCAGACCGCCCGCCTCTGCACCTGCACGCGTAATAGGGACAATATCGGTCGAACCGTCTATCAGTTCCTTTTCGGCAAGTGCTTCGATCGTACCCTCCGTAGCATACACCCGGAGATGATATTTTTTCGCAAGTACCCGCAGTCCCTTTGCATGGTCAATATGCTCGTGGGTCACAAAGATCGCTTCCACATTGCGGATATCCAGTCCGTCGGCTGTGAGAGCGTCACAGATCTGCTTGGCACTGCGTCCCGCATCGATCAGCACACCCCGTTCGGCACTGCCGATATAATAGCTGTTGCCCGAGCTGCCGCTGAACAGCGGACATAATCTTGGCATACTCATTCTCCTTCTGACAGCGTTTCATCTGTTCCTGCATTATGCCGTCTGAGCATCGGTCTTAACGGGGTCGGGCACATAGATCGCTTCAATTTCAGCTCCCAGTGCAGAAAGCTTCTCCACATAATCCTCATAACCGCGCTCGATATACTGAACATTCGTGATAAAGGTCGTGCCCTCGGCAGTCAAAGCGGCGATCAGCAGTGCCGCACCTGCGCGAAGGTCGGTCGCGCTGACCTCTGCACCATGCAGTGACTTCACACCTGTTACCAGTGCAGCGGATTGATCTACGGTAACGTCCACACCCATTTTCCTCATCTCGTCAAGATACTGGAAACGGTCGTTCCATACACCCTCGATCACCTTGCTTGTACCGCCCGCCTTGGAGAGCAGTGCCACGATCTGGGGCTGCATATCGGTGGGAAAGCCCGGATGGGGTGCTGTAAGCACGACTGTATGGTGCACATTACCGTCCGAACGGACTCTGAGTGTATCGTCATATTCATCGATCACAGCACCGGCTTCTCGCAGCTTCGCCGTAATCGAAGCCAGATGCTCGGGCACAACATTTTTCATCAGCACATCGCCGCCTGCTGCGGCAACGGCTGCCATATATGTACCCGCTTCGATCTGATCGGGGATAATGCTGTAGGTAGTACCTTTAAGATACCCGACACCGTTGATCTTGATGGTATCCGTACCTGCTCCTTTGATGTCTGCGCCCATAGAAACAAGGAAGTTGGCAACATCGACAACATGAGGTTCTTTGGCAGCGTTGTCGATGATCGTTTTGCCCTCTGACTTCACGGCTGCCAGCATGATATTGATGGTTGCGCCGACAGATATCTTATCAAGGAAGATTCTGTCGCCGACAAGCTTCTGTGCTTCTGCCTGAATGATGTAGGAGTGCGTAACGTCTTGTTCCGTCTGATCGCATGCTGATGCCTGACTGTCGGCTGCCGGCGGACAGGCGGGTTCGGTACTCTCGCCGCTGTCGGAGTTGCGGTAATCCACCTCTCCGTCATCACTGCCGATAATTTCGCGTGTGCCGTCAGCATTGACCTGTACCACCGTACAGTCCGAGCCGAGAATCGAAAATCCCTTGAGATGGAGGTCGATCGGTCTTTTTCCGAAATTGCAGCCGCCGGGCATTGCCACCTCGGCAGCGTGGAATTTCCCTAAAAGAGCACCCACCAGATAGCAGGAGGCCCTCATCTTGCGTACCTCGTCAAAATCGGCGGCAGTGGTATTGATCGTGGTGGCATCTATTTCAACAACAGAACGGCTGATACGGCTGACCTTTGCGCCTAACTTTTCAAGGATCGAGATCATTCTGTTCACATCATCTATATCGGGAAGCTTTTCAATACGGCAGACACCGTCAGAAAGAATAACCGCGGGAAGAATTGCAACAGCGGCATTCTTTGAGCCGCTGATCGTCAGCGTACCGTTGAGCTGATTGCCGCCCTTTACAGCGATTTTTTTCATAAAGCAACACTCCTCATCATTCTGGTATATGAGTATATAAGAACACAAGAAACAGGAAACCGTTTCGGCATATCATCATGTAAAGCAAACAACTTTACACATTACAGCTTTGATTCATCTGCCGCAGGCGATTACTGCACCTATAAAGCGACAGAACCGTTATACCTGACCGCTGCTGCCGTAAGAGTCAGAAAATCCCTTGTTTTCGCGGTTTTTCAGCACTTTGCGTTCAGCCCTGCACTCAAGGAAAGGGTGCAGACCATTTCAAAACAGCATACAAACCCATTATCAGATATAACATATCTAAAAAGAGTATAATACACCGTCCGACGGTTGTCAAGGGCAAAACCCTTATTTTCACGGAAATCAATTTTACCGGGCAGTTTCCCCCGTTCTCGTCTGTCGCCTCGGTCGGTGCTTCTGCCTGTGGCAGAGGTGTCCACCGGACACCCGCCCCCCCTTTCCTAAAAAAACGGACTTTTCGCCCATATCTGATAAAGCAAACAGAGCATAGCAGAGAAACATATCACAGATTATTAAAAATTGATCTCCGTGCTTTTTTAAGGAAGCACTGAATAAATCCAGTGCCTGTATTGCGCCGTCAGATTTTTCGTCAGATTGTATCAAATGAGCGCAGGAAACCTGTCGGTTTTCAAGCGAATTTGGTGCAAGATGACGGAAAAGATGCAAGCAAGACAGGTGCTGAGCCGTAAGGCGTGATTTATTCAGCGATTCCTTAATGTACGATGTTCAACAGTGTGCTGACGGCAGAAAAGCGGTTTTGCTTCTCTGCCCTGTTGAATCATTTCACTGCATTGTAAAATTCGAGGAGTGCGCGGTAGGTTTCATAAACATCGATCTTGGATACCACTTCAAAGGGCGCGTGCATCGAAAGCACGGGTACACCGAGATCGACTACATCAGCATTGAGATTCGCAACAAACTTGGCGATCGTTCCGCCGCCGCCGCCGTCAACCTTGCCCAGCTCGCCTGTCTGCCACAGCACATCGGCATCGTCAAGAATCTGTCTGATCTCTGCCATATATTCGGCGCTGGCATCGGAGGTGCTGTATTTGCCGCCGCTGCCCGTATATTTGGTGATCACCGCGCCGTTGTTGATAAAGCAGGCATTATTGGCTTCAAAGGCAGAAGCATAGGTCGGGTCAAAGGCGGCATTGACATCTGCCGAAAGACAGGTGCTCTGTGCCATAACATGGCGCAGTTCCATGCCGTCTGCCTGTGCAAGATCAGCGATGAAATCCGCCATAAAGGTAGACTTCATACCCGTATTGCCGTCACTGCCGATCTCTTCGCGGTCGGTCAGCACGGTAATGACTGTTTTCTCCGGCACATCGGTATCCAGTATCGCCATGAGTGCCGGATAAGCGCACACTCTGTCGTCATGACCGTAGGAGCCGATCATACTTCTGTCGAAGCCGAGATCCCTTGCCTTGAAGGCAGGTACCATCGCAAGGTCAGCCGAGAGAAAATCCGATTCCACAATGCCGTATTTCTCAAAGAGAATGTTCATGACATTCAACTTGACGTTTTCGCTTTCCTCATCGTCATTGAAGGGTCTGCTGCCCACCAGTACGTTGAGATGTTCGCCGTTAAAGGCTTTGACCATCGTCTGATTCATCTGTTCGTTGGCAAGATGCGGCAAAAGGTCGGTGATCACGAAGCAGGGGTCGTTTTCGTCCTCGCCGATATTCACGTCAACCACTGTACCGTTCTTGAGTGCCACAACACCGTGCAGTGCCAGCGGAACGGTGGGCCACTGATACTTCTTGATGCCGCCGTAATAATGGGTCTTGAACATTGCCAGCGAATTGCTCTCATAGAGCGGATTCGGTTTGAGGTCGATGCGCGGGGAATCGATATGCGCGATACCGAGCCTTACACCGTTTTTCGTACCGTTTTTACCGATCACAGCCAGCATGATCGCCTTATTGCGGTTATTGACATATACCCTGTCGCCCGCCGCATAGGCTTTGGTACGGTCATATTCCGTAAAGCCTGCTTTTTTTGCACTCTCTACAGTATATGCAACCGCTTCTCTTTCGGTCTTGGCAAGGTCGAGGAATTTTTTATATTCCTCACAGAACTCGTCTGCGCGCTCTGTTTCTTTTTTGTCAAGCTTCGCAGCACCGTTCTTCTTTTTGATGAACAGCTTTTCCTTAAGCTGTTTTGCTTCTGATTGTTCTTCCTTTTTCTCGCTGATGTTTTCCGTGTTCATGATAACATTTCCTTTCTGAATATATATATATATAGTAAACGACATTATTTTTTATACTTTGATAGATCATAGGCTGACTGTGGGGGCTTTCCGGTCGCACCCACAACCCTTCGGACATCACTCCAAGTAATACTAATATCAAATAGACCTGACGACAATCTTTGGCGTTAAATTCCGCATAGCATCGTTGTCATCCTTGCTTGGCGCCAGCC
>CACYDW010000170.1 GCA_902773325.1 uncultured Ruminococcus sp. | reverse complement strand
GATACCGGCGGCTTGCTCTGCCTTACCGGACTGGATTCCCACCAGTTATATATTCAGCACCGAACCGGCGCACATCTCCAGATCCATTATATCAACATGATTCTACCATAGTCAACTCATTCCGTCAAATACTTTTTTGGCAGCGGCAGCGTCGACGCTGCATCCGTGTTCGCGTTGTCGCTCAGGCAGCGTGACGCTGCACCCGTGTTCGCGTTGTCGCTCAGCACCAGAGGGAAGTTCTCTCTGCTGATAAGTCGGATAGCATAATCCGCCCTACGCTTCTATCCAACCGAGCTATCGCTCTTACAACGAGAGATCGGTGCTATGCCGCGCCGGAAACAACAGTGGTCTGTCGATATTGAGCGTTGGGAGCACAAGGTACACTGCATGAAAAATAACAGAATAATAACCCGGAAAAACTTGTAATATGCAGATAAATAGTATTGACAATCACGAATGATTGTTGTTTAATTATAATTAGGTTTTTATGGCAAATTGCAAAGCGGAAGGAGAGTGAAATCATGCTGGAGCTTCACGGACGAAGTGTTTCTGAGGGCATTGCCATCGGCAAGCTTTCGTTTTATTCTAACGAAAACGAGCATATCCCCAAGTATCTGGTCGAAAACACCAAAAAAGAACTCCAAAGATACGATCAGGCAATGGAACAGGTAAAAATACACTTTGACAGGCTCTATCATGAAGCTCTCAAACGTCTGGGCAAAAATGAATCCGTTATTTTCAGGACGCACATTATGATACTGGAGGATTCAAAATTTGTTGAAATGGTAAAAACCTCCATTACCAAAAAACATTTCAATGCCGAACATGCTGTTCACAATACCGCAGTGACGATCGCTCAGATTTTCAAGGATCTTGATGATGAATATCTCAGCGCAAGATATACAGACATTATCGATGCCTCTAACGCGCTGCTTGAAATTCTTAACCCCAACAAGAAAGAAAACGTTACCGCCAACTGTGAACCGGTAATCGTTGCGGCAAAAGAACTGCTGCCAAGTGAAACCATTCGCTTTAAAAAAGAGAATCTCCTCGGCTTTCTTACCAACAAGGGAACTGTCAATTCTCACTCTGCCATTCTTGCAAGAATGCTGAATCTTCCGTTTATTACTCAGATTTCTGTACCATTGGCACAATATGAAGGCTCTACCATCATTATTGACGGTCTTTGCGGAAGAGTTCTGATCAATCCGGATAAAAATACGCTTACACAATATCGTGCAAAAAAGGAACGATATTACCGCGAGCAAACCAATCTCCGAAAACAGATCGGTCTGCCGTCTGTTACACTCAACGGACAAAAAGTAGTTATTTCTGCAAATATCTCCTCCCTTGACAGCATCGAAAAAGCCCGTGCCAGTGACACTGAGGGAATCGGCTTCTTTAACAGCGATTATCTGTTTCTGAACAGACAGACACCGCCGAATGAAGAGGAACAGTTCGCTGCCTATCAGACTGTTCTCCGCTCCTTTGATGCCCCTGTAACCATTTGTACGGCAATTCTGGGTGCCAATCTCGGTATCGGGTATCTGGATATCCCCGATGAAACAAACCCCGCCAACGGCTACAACGGTATCAGAATTTCACTGATGAATACCGATTTCTTCAAAACACAGCTCAGAGCACTTTACCGCGCTTCTGTTTTCGGAAAGCTCCGGATCCTTCTTCCGATGATCACAAGCGTTAACGAATTGGAGTATGTTATGCGTACGATTGAGCAGGTCAAATCCGAGCTGTCGGCGGAAGGACACCAGTTCAGCGACCGGATACAAATCGGTGCTGCCATTCAGACTCCTGCTGCTGCTCTGATTTCTGACGAGATCTGTAAAATCGTGGATTTTGTCACCATTTTGACCAACACGCTTACCGTACATACACTTGCTTTAGACCGTGAAAATCAAAAGCTTGAGTATTTCTATGAGGTTTTCCACAGAGCGGTGCTGCGACTTATCAAAACAACCTGCGAAAATGCCCATAGATCCAATAAGTGGGTCGCCGTTACAGGTGAGCTGACGTCAGATCAAAAAATGGTGCAGCTTCTCCTTGCCCTGCATACCGATGAATTGGTCATGGTTCCTGCACGGATTCTGAAAACAAAAGCTGCCGTAAGAAGCATTGATACCTCAAAACCCATCGAGCTGCTTTCAAAGCTATGAATACATGAGCCGCCGCAATCCGGTCATTGCGGCGGCTTTGATGATATCAAGAAAACTCCATATAAGGTGATAAGAATGACGGATAAACAAAAAGCGGAGCAGGCTGTCAGGCTGCTCGAACAGGAATATCCCGATGCTGTCTGCTCACTGGTTTATACAGACCCGCTGCAGCTTCTGATTGCGACTCGTCTTGCAGCACAATGCACTGACAAAAGAGTCAATATGGTTACTCCCGCCCTCTTTGGGCGTTTTCCCTCCGCCAAGGATTTTGCACAGGCAGAGGTCGCGGAAATTGAAGAATATATCCGTTCCTGCGGTCTTTACAAAACCAAAGCAAGAGATATTTCTGCGATGTGCAAAATGCTTTGCGAACAGTACGAAGGAATTGTACCTGATACCATTGAAGAACTGACAAAGCTGCCCGGTATCGGAAGAAAAACAGCTAATCTTGTGGTTGGTGACATCTTCGGAAAGCCTGCGGTTGTGGTTGATACACACTGCATCAGGATTACTGGCAGGCTCGGCTTTCACAATGTTAAGGATGCCGTAAAAATCGAAAAAATTCTCAGAGAGCTTCTTCCTCCCGAAAAATCAAATGATTTTTGCCATCGTCTGGTACTGCACGGCAGAGCAGTGTGTCAGGCGCGAAAACCACTGTGTGAGCAATGCTGCTTGAAAAATCTGTGCCGCTATTTTGCATCTGAGCAAAAAGCATAAGGAATCGCCGAATCAATCACGCCTTACGGCGCAATACAGGCACCGGATTGAATCAGTGCTTCCTTAATTTTACAGTATAATCATCATTCCATTCCTCAAACTATAATAGGACAACATTTTTGAGGTGATTGCATGAGTGATGTTATTGTGCTGGAGGATATCCGCAAATATTACCGTACACGGGGCGGAACTGTCAGGGCTGTTGACGGAATCAGCCTGACCATTCCAAAAGGCTCGTTCACCTCCATTATCGGGCAGTCCGGTTCGGGAAAATCAACACTGATGAATATCCTCGGCTGTCTTGATACCCCCGACAGCGGCGTTTACGTGCTTGACGGTATTCCGGTAGGAAGCATGAAGGAGCGGGAACTGACCTGCGTTCGCAGTCAGTTTATTGGTTTTGTGTTCCAGAGCTTTCACCTTCTGCCCTCTCTGAACGCTTTGGAAAACGTAGAACTGCCGCTGATATACAAAGGAAAAAACAAAAGAGAGCGCTCCATACTTGCACGTGAAGCACTTGCTATGGTAGGTCTTGAGGAACGCATTTTTCACAAGCCTTATGAGCTTTCAGGCGGTCAGCAGCAGAGAGTTGCGATTGCACGTGCAATCGCCGGAAATCCCTCTCTGATTCTTGCAGACGAGCCTACAGGCAATCTGGACAGCAGCTCCGGCAGCGAAATCATGAGAATACTGTGTGAACTGCATCGCAGCGGCACAACTATTGTTCTGATCACGCATGACAACAGCGTGGCTCAGATGGCTCAGACCTGCATCAGAATATCTGACGGCAAAATCAAACAGATATGACTGCTTATCTTGATTTAGCTATATTGTACAATATCCAACGGCATTGTTGCTGCATATTCCCTAAAAAATCCGCGATTTTTTTAAAATAAGATTGACAAAATGATTATATCTGCTATAATTAGAGTTGTAGGCAGGATGTGCTTACAAAACAAATGATTCTCAGGAATCAATAGTAGGAGGTAATTATTATGTCACCCGCAATTGAACTTCATGATGTAGATGTCCAGGAATTCCTTTCCATTCTCGATACCTGTGAAGGTGATGTTTTCCTCGTAACAGAAGAGGGCGATCGTCTGAACCTCAAAAGTAAGCTCTGCCAGCTCATCGGTCTTACAAAGCTGATCGAAGGCGGCAAGATCACCAACGCTCATATCGAATGTCGGAATCCCGAGGACGAAACAAAGCTGTTCCGCTTCAATATCTTTGGTTCTGAAGCAGAATAATGGTTTCCGGTCAGATCATACAGACTGCCTGCACAGCTTCCTGTGCAGGCAGTTTTTTTCGGGACATACACAGCCGCCGTCCTGCCATGCTTTTCCATGACAGGACGGCGGCTTTTACTATTGATTGAAAGGACGATAAAATCAGGTTTCCGGCTCAAGAAGTCCGTAATCTCCGTTCTTACGCTTATATACAACGTTGATCTCGTTGGTGGTGCTGTTGAGGAACAGGAAAAACTCATGACCTACCATGTTCATCTGAAGGATCGCCTCTTCTACGGTCAGCGGCTTGACAAGAACCGTCTTGGTGCGAACAACCGTGTACTCATCAACCTCCGCCTCATCATTGGCATCGCCTGTTTCTGCCAGATACTGGTCAAGAGAATCCTTTCTGAGTTTCTTGCTGAGCTTCGCCTTATTCTTTCTGATCTGACCTGCAAGTATATCAACAACATCGTCGAGCGCATCGTTCATTTCGGGTGCGGTGCACTCTGCACGGTGTGTAATGCCGTTATCTCTGATCGTAACCTCCACCGTCTGACGATTCTTTTCGAGTGTTACTTTTACGGTAGCTTCTGCATCTTCAGAATAGATTTTTTCAAACTTACCGAGCTTTTTGTAAACCCGCTCCTTAAAGTTGTCTTTGAGATTAACTTTTCTGCCTATAATGTTGTATTTCATAAGCCGAGCCTCCTTTAATTTGTCAGAGCGCAATAATATGCTCTCTTCTCTCACTGCATCAGCATGGAGATTAAGGATATTATAACACAATAAACAAAAAAATGGAATAGGTTTGCAAAAATTTATATAAAAATTTTACATCTTGATTTTAGACATTATCACAAAACTATAACCGGCAGAAAACGGTTCTGCCTTCTGCGATCACAGCAAGGGGCTTTTGAAATATATTGAGAGGGCTCTCGTGAAAGATCACCATATCGGCATCCTTTCCGGGTTCAAGTGTACCGGTTCTGTCTGCAATACCGCAGATTCTGGCAGGATTCACCGTGATGGCGCGCATAGCTTCGTCAGGGCTCATTCCCTCTCTGACAGCTACAGCAGCACAAAGTGTCAGATATTGTATAGGGGTTTCGGGATGGTCGGTAATAATTGCCGTAGGGATACCGTTCTGCGAAAGAATAGCAGGTGCTTGCGGCGACTGATGATGCAGTTCGGGTTTGCTTCGGTCGGTCAGTATCGGACCTGACAGAATACCCGCAAATCGCTTTGAATCAAGCTCGTCGATGACAAGGTGTGCTTCCGTTGCATGAACGAGTACATAGTCAATATCAAATTCCTTGGCGATTCTTATTGCCGTAAAGATATCATCTGCCCTATGGACGTGAAAATGCGCGGGAATCTCTTTTTTCATCAAGGGCATCAGGGCATCACTGCGCATGTCATACTCCGGCGGGTCAAAGCTTTGGGGATCGGAAAGGCTTTTTTGTGTATCGTCATAGTATTTTTTTGCCCTGAACAGTGTTTCCCGGATAATCGCCGCTGTTGCCATTCTGGTGACGGGGGTCTGCTCCTTGTCGTTATAGGTGGACTTCGGATTCTCACCTAACGCAAATTTGATAGCAGCAGGCGCTTTCACGATCATATTGTCGATCCTTCTGCCAAAGGTTTTAATACAGGCGATCTGTCCTGCAACAGGGTTTGCACTGCCGGGGCTTGTAAGAACAGTGGTAATGCCGGCTTGAATCGCTTCGGAAAAATATCCGTCAAGCGGGTTGACCGCATCGATCACGCGCAAATGCGGTGTAGACGGGTCGGTATCCTCATTGCCGTCATCCCCCTCAAAGGTCAGTGAATCACCAAATATACCAAGATGCGTATGTGCATCGATCAGACCCGGATAAACCGGATTTCCTTTGGCATCAATCGCATCATCGGGAATCGTATGCAATGCCGACATTTCTCCCGTTTCAATGATTTTACCGTTTGCATAACTGATGTATCCATTGGATATCACCGTGTGATTATCGTCCATAATATGAAGCTCTGCGTTAATGATCATAATACTTCTCCCGATCTGTTTTTCTATAAAAGATATATACCGGTAAAAAAACAAGAGAGCCGCTCTGGACTCTCTTGTGGATTACTAAAGGTATCATCACTGCTTTGAGGAGTTGCCGTTTCCGCGTCTGGAACTGCCGCGTTTTCCTTCGTTTCTTTTCAGAGAAGAAATCTTTTCATCGCTTGCCTGCTTGAATTTTGAAAGCATATCTTCAAAGCTGGAAGGCTCACTCTGCCTTGGCGGATTCCATTCATTGCTGCCGCCGCTAAAGCCGCCCTGTCGTCTGGGAGCAGAACCGCCGCGGTTATTACGACCACCGCCTGTCGGAGCTGCGGGACGAGGCATAGCCTTTTTGATAGACAGACTGATCTTTCCGTCATCACCAATGCTGAGAATCCTGACTTTTACGGTCTGTCCTTCTTTGAGGTGCTCATTGATATCGCTGACATACGTGGGAGCAACCTCAGAAATATGTACCATTCCCGTCTTACCCTCGCCGATGTCCACAAACGCGCCGAATTTTGTAATACCTGTTACCTTGCCTTCGATGATTTGTCCTACTTCAAAACTCATATCTGCTATGTTATCTCCTCTCAGTGTCCTGCGATGTTAATAAATACTACTTCACCGCTGTTTACATATCCCATCTCTTCTCTTGCTTTTCTTTCGATGTAATCAGAGAAGGAATCGAAATTTCCGTTTTCTGCATAAGCTGCAACATTTTTAAGCTCATCGATCTTGATATTTTCAAGGGATATTCTATTCTCAAGCTCTGCAAGCTCAGCTCTGGCATTGCTGATTCTGATATTCTGACCAATGATGGTAACAATAATAAAGAAAATAATACCGATTACAGCAATGTATAAGATCCAGTTGGTTCTTTTGCGGACACCGGCATTTTTTGTTTTTGCCTTAACGGGCTTTCGTGCCAACACAATCCCTCCCTGTTATTTTTATCCTCACAAAATAGCTGTAACCATATT
>CACYDW010000169.1 GCA_902773325.1 uncultured Ruminococcus sp. | reverse complement strand
TGTCCTTTTGAAAAATACCTGCAAATGAACTCTGCACGCTGACTCCATGCAACAATGTTGATAAAATCGGCTTGCTTTTCCTCACCCGGTTTGGTATAGGTACGGTCAACTGCGATAGAAAATCTTGTGGTCGCTGTTCCGGACTGTGTGTGTTTCAATTCAGGATCGGCTGTAAGTCTGCCAATTAAAGATACGTTATTCATTACTGATCCTCCTTAATTATGCTTCCTTCTTTACGATCATTGAACGAAGAACACCATCGGTAATCTTAGTTACACGGTCAAGCTCAATCGGGAATTCAGGCTCCGACTTGAAGTTGAAAAGAACATAGAATGCTTCCGTTTCCTTCTGAATGGGATATGCAAGTCTTCTCTTGCCCCACTCGTCAACACTTTCAACGGTAGCGTTCTTCTCAATAAGGGATGTGAACTTCTTGATGATTTCTGCCGCAGCCTCTTCGCCGTTCTTAGCAGAAATTACGAAAACCGCCTCATAAGAATTGATAACTGCCATTTATCTGCACCTCCTTCTGGACTTATGGCTCTCTGATCAACAAAGAGCAAGGAATGTTACGCTTTTGCATAACAAAAGAATTATATCATCGCTTATGACAATTGTCAAGAATATTTTTTGATAATTTTGCTTTTCGGTCAAAAAAGCTTATTTGATACAGGCAATAATTGTTGCGATCGTTTCGCGGTTATCTGCACTCGAGAAAAAATAGATGATAAACATCGTAAGAGCTGCTGAAAACAAAATCACGTTCCAGATAATAAACGCTCTCGTGTATGCTTTGATATTCATATTCACGCCCTTGACAAACGAAAACAGGATCGCAGCGATCATATTGATTCCCGGAATAAACAGCAGCAGTTGGAGAAGAAATGCCGTTGCCGTTGAAACCGAACGCATCTCGCGCGGCACTTCCGGAACAGCATTCCCGGCGGCTTCTCTGCCATCCTGCTTTTCATCAGGAACCGGTGCGGATACCTCTGCCTGACCGGCTGATGCATCAGACACGATAACACGCATCTGTTCCAATGCCTGACGGTTCAGTTCCTCGATCTGTCTGGGGTCAAACACCTTTTTGAACGGCGGTCTGCATAGTGCCTCTATCTCTGTTGCGGTTTTTTCCTGTCGGTACAGCTCTTCGGCGATCTCATAGATGATACCTGATGATTCCGGAAGCGTATGCCTGTTGTCGGGCTGCGGCAATTCGGCATCAGTCAGTACATATTCCGTTCCCATCGGCTTATACATCTGTCTGATGTGCTCACCGCCGTCATAGGAATCGGTAATCTCGGGCTTGCTGATCTGCGGCTGAAGCTCCGGAGAGGGTTTGGGCGGATAGGTGATCTCCGGTTCAGGCAGGGTGATATCACCCGCTTCGTCAGTAGTATCTATGCGATAAACCTCCTGCGTGATCTCATTTTCCGCAGGAAAACAACCTTTTAATGATTCTGGCGCAGCGGAATCCTTGCTTTCTTCGGCTGATCCCTTCAGGTATGTAACATTGCTGCGTTTGTTTCTTTTTGACCTTTGCTTTTTATAGGAATTCCTTTCGTCCCTGTTTTTTTCAGACTGCGGAGCAAGTGCGGAAGTGCCGCAAACGTCACACACTGTCTGATTGTCCGGAATTTCATGATCACAGTTCTTACAGAGCATACAGCATATCCTCCTGTTAATAATTGCGGCAGAGGAATCATGCTTTGCTGTCAGGAAAAAAGGCTTAATCCAGACGGTTCATAACAAGACCTGTAATGAGCTTGGGATAAAAATAGGTAGACTTCTGGGGCATTTTTTCTCCCGCCGAAGCAACATCCCTGATCTCGGTGATACGGGTAGGATTGAGAATGAATGCGCACTGGGCGGTACCGTTATTGACAGAATCTACAGCTTCATCAAAATACTTGGTATAGGTCAGATTGATCTGCTTTGCCATGTTTTCTGCGTCAATACCGAATATTTTTTCCAGTACAAGCGTATGCAGCACCGTAACATCCAGTCCCTGTGATGCCGCACTCTTATCGGGAAGAAGCTCCGAAATGATGTCCATATTTTTCAGCACCAGTATGGAACAGTTTTCTCCGCCGTCATAGAATGCAAATGCTTTTTTGCCTTCATCATAGAGGGCTTTCAGAAGCTGTTCGGCATCCGACATTTGGCCCGGTATGATATCGAAGTATTCCTCACACCCTGCAAGCAGCTTTTTACTGTCAAAGTCTTTGAGGTCACGAACCAGTCTGTGAGTAGGCAGTACCACAAGACCGGGGTGCTCCATATCCACTAACATCATCATTACGTAGTCCTCTGCCCCGTTGCCGATTTTGTTTTCACGGCAGTAGTTGCGGTAATTGAGGGCTGTTTCATAGCGATGATGTCCATCGGCAATATAGAGCTTCTTATCGGCAAAATCACTGCACAGTGCAGCGATCTCGTCTGCATCCGTTACGACCCAGAGGCGGTGCGTTACTGCATCCTGATCGGTGAATTCAGCAGCGGGTGCCGTCAGCGAAAGTCTGTCGAGCCTTTGTGTCACTGCGTGCTGAGGATCCATAAAGAGCGAATAAATCTGGCTGAAATTGCAGTTGGTTGCCTTCATCAGATTAAATCGATCCTCCTTAGCCTTTGAGAGTGTTTCTTCATGCGGAAGTACAACGCCCTTGGAGAACTCTTCGATCTTTACCCTGACAATACAGCCCTTGAACCTGGAGTGAATATTATTTACATCAAATTCTTCCTCGTAGATATAGACTGCTTCTGCTTCATCCCTTTTGAGAATCTCATTTTCTATCCATTCATTCAGCACTCCGGCAGCAGTCTGATAGGGATTGTCCCCCTTCGGAAGCTCCAGTCTGATGATATTATTGGGATTCCTCGCAAGGTAGCCTTTTCTCTGTTCTTCGCTGATGATGTCGTAAGGCGGACAGCAAAGCTCCTCGATCGTGCCTGCCTTTTCTGTGTTGAATCGAAACCCTCTGAACGGTTTTATCTCTGCCATTGTTTGATTGCTCCTTCTCAGATAATAAATTTACCATTATATTTTATCTTTTCAAAGGCAATGTGTCAATGACTTTATAAGATATAATCAAAGGGTTATTCCTGATTCCCATGCCGCAATCTGACTATACCACATTTCACGCGTGAAACAGACAGAAAAATGTAATAAGAATACATACCGATTTTCGGGGCATGGGAAGCGGATCATCGCACAAAAAGCCGGAGGAACTACTGAACAGCTCAGAATTCCCCCGGCTTTTCCCTTTTTTATCGCTAAAAAGCACCGGACAATCGGAAAACTGCCGCAGCACTCTCATCTTCCCTTGATTCTGGCATTGGGACACCGTGCCCGCAGCGTATTCAGAATATAATCATACTGATGCGGATACGCATACACCACATAATTGACCGGTCCCGTTTTGACCCACATCATCTGATTTCTGCGCCGCAGTTCAATGCAGGTAACCCCCGATAAGCCTGTTGCCTGCTGCTCTGCATTTGCATTAACCAGAGTGCCCTGCAGGAATAGCTGCGGATTCGCTGTTACAACACCGACCACCTGTGCTGTACGGGCTATCCTTTTATTGCGTCTGGCATCCTGTGCAGAGCTTCTGTAGATTACTTCTCTGGCATTGAGTTCAAAATCCATTTCTGTCGTGTTACCCTTCACAGCACACACGATCAGCCACACAAGAAAGCTGGCAGCGGCACCGCCGACGATCATCAAGACACCTATACCTAAAATCGGAGGCAGTGTATCGGCAACATCTTCCTCCTCAATACAGACGATGATGCCAATAAACACGATCGTGACAGCCATAATGATACTGTAAATTTTTATAAACTTCAACAGCACCTCGGGATGACTGATCATTTTTTTCGTATAATGCCAGTGCAGCGCACCATTGCCGTCTATGACGATCCCATTCGGTATATTCCCTCCGGAGGTAACATTCATTCCATAGCCCATCGGGTTCTGATTCATCATCGGCTGAACAGAAGCACTATTCGGTACAGCAGACGGTGCTCCGCACGAAGCGCAGAACCTGCTGCCGTCATATAGCTGCCTTCCGCAATTGGCACAAAAACGCGGCATATCATCTCCCCCTTTACGCAAAAAAATCCATCATGAATGTTTCGTATCCTGCCATTCAGAACGGTGACATACTCCCCCACCTATAGAGGTGGGGGCTTCTCGCTCAAGTACGGCAACCCGTACAGTATCAACGAGCTATCCCCGTGTG
>CACYDW010000168.1 GCA_902773325.1 uncultured Ruminococcus sp. | reverse complement strand
ATTCTCGGTTGTCACCTCGGTCGGCGCTTCTGTCTGCGCCAGAGGTGTCCACCGGACACCCGCACCCCCAAACCCCGCAAGGGCTGCGAGCCCTTGACCTCGCCAGGGGAACTCGAGTTCCCCTGAACCCCGCAGCTTTATAACCGGAAATAAAAACAACAGAAAATAATTCAAAATACAATAGAAAGCATTAAAAAGCGGGTGGTACAATGACAAGTCCTGTTTTTTCGTCAAGACCAAAAATAATGTTCATGTTCTGGATTGCCTGTCCTGCCGCACCCTTGACCATGTTGTCAATAGCCGAAATTGCAATGAAAGTGCCTGTACGCTGATCGATATGAAGCGATACATCGCAGAAGTTGGAATACTTGATATTGTGAATATCTGCGTTAGCACCATCGGGCAGTAATCTTACAAAAAACTCGTCCTTATAGAATTCCTCATACGCTGCTCTGATCTGTTCTTTGGTAACACCCTCGTTCAGACGTGCATAACAGGTGGAAATAATGCCCCTGTTGACCGGCAGCAAATGCGGAACAAAGGTGATCTTTACACTCTTGCCGGAAAGCTTTGAAAGCGTCTGCTCGATTTCGGGTGTATGACGGTGATTGGCAACCTTATAGGCATGGAAGCCTTCGTTCAGCTCCGGATAATGGTTACCCTGACTGGGCTTTCTGCCCGCACCCGTCACACCGGATTTGGAATCAACAATAATTCCCTCCGTGCTGACAAGTCCTGCCTTCACTGCCGGAGCAAGTGCCAGCGGTGCGCCTGTGGTATAACAGCCGGGATTGGCAATGATCCTTTTGCCTTGAATATTCTCTCTGAAAAGCTCGGGCAGTCCGTAAACCGCTCTCTCATGCAGGCCGTGGTCTAAAAATTCGCAGCCGTACCACTCCTTGTATTCGTCCTCGCTTTCCAGACGGAAATCCGCGCCAAGGTCGATAAATGCCTTGCCTGCTTTGTCGCATTCTGCTGCAAGCTCCTGTGAAAGTCCATGTGGCAGTGCCGCAAATATAACATCACTTTTTGCAACGACCTCGTCCTGTGTACCGCACTCCATATCGCAGAGTGTGCTGTAAGACGGATAAACCTCGCTGAGCTTCTTGCCCTCAAAGCTTACAGAGCTGATGGCAGCGATCTCCGCTTCGGGATGTGTGAGCAGTATACGCACAAGCTCTGCTCCTGCATAGCCTGTTGCTCCGATAATACCTGCCTTGATTTTCATGTATCTTCCCTCTTTCCTTTTGCCTGCGGCACACATATTGCTGCCGCAGGGTTAATATAGTAGGTTATTCTGCGATCAGCTTTCGGACACGTTCCACCTGTGCGATCACATTGGAGCTTGCAGGTCCGCCGATCACATTTCTGCCGTTCACGCAGTTTTCAAGAGAGATCGCTTCATACACACCCTCGTCAAAGGTGTCACAGACGGCTTTATATTCTTCGAGCGGAAGCTCCTCAAGGGTCGTTCCCTTTTCAATACAGAGCGCAACCAGCGTTCCTGTCGCCTTATAGGCGTCACGGAACGGAAGTCCCTTTTTAACGAGATAGTCTGCACAGTCGGTTGCATTGATAAAGCCCTTTGCAGCCGCCTTCCTCATGTTGTCGGGAAGCACCCTCATAGTGTCGATCATCGGTGTAAAAGCGGTCAGACACATCTTAACTGTGTCTACTGCGTCAAAAATAGCTTCCTTATCCTCCTGCATATCCTTGTTGTAGGCAAGGGCAATGCCCTTCATCACGGTGAGAAGCGTCATCAGATCGCCGAAAACCCTTCCGGACTTTCCTCTTACCAGCTCGGCAATGTCGGGATTTTTCTTCTGCGGCATAATGCTGGAGCCGGTCGAAAACGCATCGTCAAGCTCCACATACTTGAACTCCCATGAGCACCACATGATGATTTCCTCTGAGAATCTTGACAAATGTACCATGATGATGGAAAGCGCACTTGCAAGCTCCATACAGAAATCACGGTCTGATACACCGTCAAGGCTGTTCTGAGAGATTCTTTCAAAGCCCAGCAGGGACGCGGTAACGGTTCTGTCGATGGGATAGGTCGTTGTTGCCAGTGCGCCGCTGCCGAGGGGCATCTCGTCCATGTGCTTATAGGTACTGTCCAGACGGTCAATATCTCTGAGCAGCATTTCGGCATACGCCATCAGATGATGTCCGAAGGTAATGGGCTGTGCTCTTTGCAGATGGGTATAACCGGGCATAACTGCCGATGCATAGGCTTCTGCCTTATTGCAGAGAACAGCGATCAGCTCCTTTACCATAGCACGGACGGTCTGAACCTCTTTTTTCAGATACAGGCGGATATCCACGGCGACCTGATCGTTGCGGCTTCTTGCAGTATGAAGCCGTTTGCCTGTCTGACCGAGTCTTTGGGTCAGCTCTCCTTCAATAAAGGTATGTATATCCTCGGCATTGGGGTCTATGGTAAGCGCACCGCTGTCTAAATCGGCAAGAATTTCCTTTAGTCCGCTGATAATGGCTTCGGATTCGCTTTTTTCGATAATGCCGCAGGCACCGATCATTTCAGCATGAGCCATGCTTCCCTCGATATCCTCGCGGTACATTCTGCTGTCAAAGGAAATCGAAGAATTGAAATCATTTGTTTTCTTGTCGATCTCCTTCGAGAATCTGCCCGCCCAAAGCTTCATAGTAATCACTCCGTTCAAAATTATACTGCGGGGCTTGCGGCAGGCAGTATCAAACAGAAGTAACAACCGCACCGCCGGACACACCGCACCTGCAAACAACAGTAAAATGACAGTCGGGCGGACAGTGATACCCTCACTGTTCGCCCTGACGATATTATAATAAATCAAGTGAAAATATTATTCCCTGATAAGATGTTTCTTTGCCTGTACCTTGATGGGAAGTCCGAACAGGTTGATGAAGCCTGCGCTGTCCTTCTGGTTATAGACCTCGTCCTCATCAAAGGTTGCGATATCGGGATCATAGAGTGAATAAGGCGAGGTAACGCCTGCATCTATGATGTTGCCCTTATAAAGCTTGAGCTTGACATCGCCTGTTACAGTTTCCTGTGTAGAATCCACAAAGGCAGAAAGAGCCTTGCGCAGAGGTGTATACCACTGACCGAAGTAAACCAGCTCTGCAAAACGCAGACCGACCTCCTGCTTGAAGTGGTAGGTGTCACGGTCAAGTGTGATCTCCTCGAGCTTGTTGTGAGCGTGATAGAGGATCGTACCGCCGGGAGTTTCATAAACACCGCGGGACTTCATGCCTACAAGACGGTTTTCTACGAGATCGACAATACCGATACCGTTTGCTCCGCCAAGCTGGTTGAGCTTCTTGACAAGCTCTACTGCACCTAACTTTTCACCGTCAATTGCTACGGGAACACCCTTTTCAAACGAAATCGTCACATAAGTCGGCTTGTCGGGAGCCTGCTCGGGCGATACGCCAAGCTCGAGGAAGCCTTCCTTATTGTACATAGGCTCATTAGCGGGGTCTTCAAGGTCAAGACCCTCGTGAGAAATGTGCCAGATATTCTTGTCTTTGGAATAGTTGGTTTCTCTGGTGATCTTCAGGGGAATATTGTGTGCTTCTGCATAGGCGATCTCTTCGTCACGGGATTTCAGATCCCACTCTCTCCAGGGAGCAATGATCTTCATATCAGGTGCAAAGGCCTTGATCGCAAGCTCAAAACGGACCTGATCGTTGCCCTTGCCGGTACAGCCGTGGCAGATCGCATCAGCACCCTCGGCAAGAGCGATCTCTACGATTCTCTTAGCGATGATCGGACGTGCAAACGATGTGCCCAGCAGATACTTGCTCTCATAAACAGCGTCAGCCTTGACAGTGGGGAATACATATTCCTCGATGAATTCTTTGTTAAGATCTTCGATATAGAGCTTTGAAGCACCGGTTTTGATTGCCTTTTCTTCAAGACCGTCAAGCTCTGTGCCCTGACCAACATCACCGGAAACAGCAATGACCTCACAGTTATCATAGTTTTCCTTCAGCCACGGAATGATGATAGATGTGTCAAGTCCGCCGGAATAAGCCAATACAACCTTTTTTATATCTCCCATAATAATTACCTCCGTAATAAGATTTCAATCGTTATCGGGTTTCGGATTACGTTCATTATTATACACCGCTGTCTGCATATTTTCAAGTATTTTATGTATAAATATTCAGAATTTGCCATTTTCCATATTTCACACTGATTTTGCTAACATCTATCGTTATTTTTATGAGTATTCAATAATTATTTGCGGTATTTTCGCAATCGTCCCACATACAGACGCAGTATTCCGGCGAAAATCCGACAATTAACGGTATATGCAGTATACAGATATACATTATATTCTGTATATTTGCATATTTTCTTCCAAAAAAATGTCCCCCGCAGTTCAGGGGGAACATTTCTGAATATTACTGTTTCCGACACAAAAGCTGTCAGAAATTATCAGGCTGATCGGAGTTGAAACCGCTCTGTCCTGCAAAGGGGTCTGCGTCGGGTCTGATACCGTAGAGAGAAGAGCCGTAACCGCCGTCTGTATTGCCGCCATTATAGCCGCCCTGTCCCT
>CACYDW010000167.1 GCA_902773325.1 uncultured Ruminococcus sp. | reverse complement strand
CGAAGGGGTGTGGGGGCGACCGGAAAGCCCCCACAATCAGCCTATGATTCATCAAAGTATAAAAAATAATGTCGTTTACTATAAAACGAGAGATTGGTGCTATGCCGTGCCGGAAACAACAGCAGTCTGTTGATATTAAGCGTTGGGAGCACAAGGGGTACTTCTGTATCCTGTCTATTAACCGGCGTACTCTCCAAACAATTGTAAACCATTCGGAATTTTCATTACTGCTGCAAGCCCCTCTGTCCGAGAGGAGAGAGGGGCTTGCATGGGGCATATTGATGAGAGAATGTTCATCACTGTTTATAGTCGTTGATAACTCTGATGATGATGTCATAGAGCTTTTCAACCTCGTAGCTGCCGATGATGGGTTCAAGATGGGCATCACCGATACCGGAATCATCTGTCAGGAATACATAAGTACCGCCTGTTTCGACAGCAAGTGCGCGGGCAAAAAGCTCCGTTTCTCTTTCGGTGTTGGACGAAACAACGGGAATGATTCTGATACCCTTGGCAGCGGCTTCTTTTACAGCCTTGAGGACTGCTTCTGCTGTTTCGTCATGGGGAGGTGCGTCAAAAATCATAAAGGCGATCTTCACGGAATCCTCGCGCCAGCCGCCGTCAGACATTGTTTCTGTGAGGATTTTGTCTACCGCTTCGGGGAAATCTCCGCCGCCCGCAGCATATTCATTGTTCAGCAATGTCTGGAGATCGCTGACATTGTCGGTAAAATTGTTGCACTTGGTAACGTAATCATCGCCTTCATCACGGTAGAAGTTGACTGAATAGCGCGTACCCTCAGACGCGACCGCTTCGGTAATAGCGGTGAAGTCACTCTGTAAGAATGCCATTTCATCTGCCATAGAACCGGTGGTATCGACGATAAACATAATATCGGTGTTTTTATAGAGCTTGCTTTCGGTTTTAAGCGTAATGGTATATTCATCACTGGCGGAGAAGCTCTGCGACTGTGTATCGTTGGCAGTGGGTTCAAGGATAAGATTCTCTGTTTCGCTGCCGTTTTGTACCTTGATAGAGGCAGGCTCGGTCTCGCTTGCGGCAAAGAGATACGCAGCCCCCTGTTTGTCGGTCACTGCCTGCCAGATCAGCGTATTGTCTTTGTCATACATGAATACCGATGCATTGACGACAGGTGATAGATCCTCTTTGACAACATTGACCTTGGTGCGGTATACGGGATTCAGTCCATATTGGGGGAAGGTGATCGTCTGTGAGTTGACAAGGTTCGTAAAGAAGCCCCAGTTGTTGTTGTCATTCCATTCTCCGGCGGTGAGCTGTCCGGCTTCGGGACGCGGTTGGGTCTGATCGGGTTCTGCCGTACCGGGTTCGCCGTATGCGGTGTCATCAGGAGTACGTTTAGCTCCGGGAGCAGTTTCTGCTTCACCGGCAACAGCACCTGCTACGGTGTCAAATGCATCATCGTAATATGCTTCTGTCGGTGTTTCGTCACCTCCGTCTGCATCAGCACTTCTGGGGGGTGCGGATTCTGCGGCATAATCCTCCTTTACATCTTCACCGGCAGAAGAAGCCTCAGCTGTGTTTGTAGCGGCTTCGGTACTGCCGTCCGTATCCTTGGCGATATCGGCTCCGGCACTTCCGTCCGTATCCTTGGCAGTATCACCCTCGGTGTATGTATCGGCGGTAACGGCAGGGGTATCTGCGTTCTGGGTAGTTGCTGTACCTGTACAGCCCGCGGCTGTGAGCATTGAGAGAACTAAAGCGATCGCACAAATTTTTCTGATGTTTTTCATAGTAATGACCTCCTTTTGCCTATATAATCCGTATGGCAGGGAAAGGGTTACAGCCTGAACAAATTTTTTTTGGTTTTTAAAATTTTTTTCTGTACCTTTTTATTTGAATTGATAACCGGAGAAACGTCCATACTAATAATGCAATTGGAGGGATCTTGATGGCACAAAGAATAGGAAAATATACATTGCTCATCAATAATCATGTAACGGTTCATTCTTCGGTAGGCATCGCAGGAAAAAAGGAAGGCGAGGGACCGCTCGGCAGTGAATTTGATATGACGTTTCAGGACGATAAGCTCGGTCAGTCCTCATGGGAAAAGGCGGAAAGCACCTTTCAGGCAACCGCCGTGGATATGCTGCTCAAAAGAAACGCGGTATCTCCGGCAGAAATTGACTTCATCTTTGCAGGTGATCTGCTGAATCAATGTATTTCGTCCACCTTCGGGCTGCGGGATTTTGACATACCGTTTTTAGGACAGTACGGAGCTTGCTCCACGATGGCGCAGACCATGCTTGTGGCGGCACTGTTTGTGGACAGCGGTATCGCAGACAAAACGATAGCGGTCACGTCCTCTCATTTCTGTTCGGCAGAACGTCAGTTCCGTCTGCCCATCGAATATGGCGGTCAGCGTACCCCTACGGCACAGTGGACAGTGACGGGCGCAGGTGCGGCACTGATTGACCGCGACGGCAGCAGCGTGCAGATCAACCATGTTACTGCGGGAAAAATACGCGACCTCAAAATCAAGGATGCCAACAATATGGGAGCGGCTATGGCACCTGCTGCGGCAGATACCATCTACAATTTTCTGAGCGACACGGGGACGTGTCCGTCTGATTATGATATGATACTCACCGGCGACCTCGGACTTGTCGGTTCGGAACTGCTCAAGGAGCTGCTTATGAAGGAAAATATTGATATTTCCGCACAGCATCAGGACTGCGGACTGATGATATTTGACCGTAAGAAGCAGGACGTTCACGCAGGCGGTTCGGGCTGCGGCTGTTCCGGTTCGGTATTCTGTTCTCACATCATGAAGCGACTGCAAAGCGGTGACCTGCACAATATCCTGTTTGCAGCGACAGGTGCTCTGATGTCGCCGACATCTTCACAGCAGGGGGAGAGTATACCTTCTATTTCACACCTGATCCATTTGTCGAGAGCATAGGAAACACCGGGTCGTAAGGCGCGATCCGATCAGTGCTTCCAATAAAAGATGGCAGAAATTTCCTCTCATATTCAGCGGAGAATGAATCATAATAATAGTGCAAACGCAAAACGACAAGCAATACAAACAGGAACCATGAAGGAGTAACGATTATGTCCAACAATTCTAATTCGATCAACGTCCCCGAAGCAAGACAGGCAATGGAGCAGTTCAAGATGGAGTGTGCCAACGAAGTAGGCGTCAACCTCAAGCAGGGCTATAATGGCGACCTTACCTCACGTCAGGCAGGCTCAGTAGGCGGTCAGATGGTTAAAAAGATGATCGAGGCATACGAGAGAAGCATGTAATCAATGTGCAATGAGCAATGTGTAATGGTCAGCGCAGGGAAATCATTTTCTGTGTCAGGAATCCGACCGTATACTATATGCCATTGTTGATTTCTTAACAAAACAGCAGGTACAGATTTTCAAAAGTCTGTACCTGCTGTTTTTAGAGTTTGATATAGTAGGCGACAAAAATATTCTTACTTAGAGTGATGTCCGAAGGTGTGTGGGGGCGACCGGAAAGCCCCCACAATCAGCCTATGATTCATCAAAGTGTAAAAAATAATGTCGTTTACTATAAAAAGGGTTATTGAAAGAAATGATGACGCTTCTGGTTGAGCATTTCCACATTCAGCTTTTCTAACTCCCGGAATATGATGGCAACCTGTTCTTTGATAGTTTTCACATCACTTTCCAATGCTTCTATGCGGGCAATCATATTTTTTTCAGGCTCGGGTGCGGGTGCGGGTGCGGGTTCGGTTTTGGTTTCGGTTTCGCGCATACCTTCCCACTGTCTTTCAATTTTTTTTCTTTTTTGTTTCTGCTCGGGAACACCCACCAATTCTTTCAGCTCTGTGATCTGTGCCTGCAATTCTGCTATTCTTTCTTCCATTGGTTTTCACCCCTTATGATACTTTCGGGAGAATCATAACACAATGCCGATACTTTGTCAAGCAGGTGCAGCGTCGAGCAGCGCAACGGCGCTGCACTCTATTTCGCGTTTTCGCTCAGCACCAAAGGGGAGTTCCCTCTGCTGATAAGTTGAACGGCATATTCTTCCAAAACTATTTTACACCAACAGCGTTGAGAGCTAAAGCAGGGTTATAATTTGCCCGTGGGAACGTATAATGTTATCGGTATTCATTTTTTTAAGCTCACGCATCATGGCACTGCGGTCTGTACATAGATAATCCGCAAGGTCAGACAGCGGCATCGGACAGCGCAGCGTTACGGGTCCCGAAGCTGTGTTTTCATTTATCGATGGGGCATTTCCGGACGGCTGATCGGTCTGTTCCTCGCGGAGATATGAAAAAAACGTGACCAGCTTGCTTCTGATGCTTCTTTGCGACAGAATATCAATGTGCATCAGCTTCTTTTTTGCCGGTAAACACATCATTCTTTGAAGAAATAACCGCTGGGACGGCTCTGAGAGATCAAGTCTGTCCCATATATTGCGGTAGTGTATCATAAAGACACTGCATTTTGTTTTTGCGGTGATATAGTATAAATTTACATTGGTATGCGGTGAAAGGATATCTCCGAATGTATTACCTGCTTCGTAGTATTCGAGGATATTTTCACTGCCGAGGTCATTGACGCAAAGCAGATAGGCAAGCCCCTTTCGCATGATACCCGCTTCTTCATGCCCGCCGTAGGAACTCAGAATGACCTCTCCTTTATCAAAGTGTTTTTCCTCACCGCCGGTCAGGGTGAGAATCCTTTCGATATTCTTCTGATCATATTCATTAAAAACTGTATATTTATTCATTGATTGCCTCCGCTATATGGTGTATTGAAATTTTGTGCAAAACGCTATATCTTGTATTATACTACGAAATTGTTGCAAATGCAACAGACAATTTCTCCCTTTTGCTATACAATAAATCTCGCACCTGATGCATTGTACAATGTGTCATGCAGTGCTTGAAAAGCAATTTTCTATATGCATCTGTAGATTACTAAAGGAGATCGAAGTAATGAAGATTATAAAAAGAAACTCGTCAGAGGAGCCATTCAACGGAGAGAAAATCATCAATGCGGTCACGAAAGCGAATAATGCTTCCGAACGCCGTTATCTTACGCCGGAGCAGATTCGCGATATTGCCGAATATGTGGAATACAAGTGCTCTAAAATGGGCAGAGCCGTATCGGTAGAAGAAATTCAGGATATGGTCGAGGATCAGATCATGGCAAAGGGTGCTTTCCAGCTTGCCAGAAACTATGTGAAGTACCGCTATAACCGTTCGCTGATCCGCCGTTCCAATACCACTGATAACAAGATCCTCAGCCTGATCGAGTGCAACAATGAGGAGGTCAAGCAGGAAAACTCCAATAAGAATCCTACTGTCAACAGCGTTCAGCGTGACTATATGGCGGGCGAGGTCAGCAAGGATCTGACCAAAAGAATTCTCCTGCCGAGGGATATCAGCGAAGCGCACGAGCAGGGACTGATTCATTTCCACGATACGGACTATTTTGCACAGCACATGCATAACTGTGATCTCGTTAATCTGGAGGATATGCTCCAGAACGGCACGGTCATCAGCGAAACCCTCATCGAAAAGCCCCACAGCTTTTCAACCGCCTGCAATATCGCAACCCAGATCATCGCGCAGGTAGCCAGCAACCAGTACGGCGGTCAGAGCATCAGCCTGACGCATCTGGCGCCGTTCGTACAGGTTTCAAGGGACAAGATCAGGAGAGAGTTCAAGGCGGAGCTGGAACTGATGGGCTGCGAAATTCCTCGTGAAACCGAGGATAAGATCGTGGAGGAGCGTCTGCGCAAGGAGATCACCAAGGGTGTCCAGACGATCCAGTATCAGGTGGTGACGCTGCTGACTACCAACGGACAAGCTCCGTTTGTGACAGTATTTATGTATCTGAACGAGGCGAAGAATGAGAGCGAAAAGAAAGACCTCGCGATGATCATTGAAGAAACCCTGCGTCAGCGTTATCAGGGTGTCAAGAATGAAGCGGGCGCATGGGTCACACCCGCCTTTCCGAAGCTGATCTATGTGCTGGAGGAGGATAACATCACCGAAGGCTCACCCTACTATTATCTTACGGAGCTTGCCGCAAAATGTACTGCCAAGAGAATGGTTCCCGATTACATTTCCGAAAAGAAGATGAAGGAGCTGAAAGAGGGCAACTGCTTCCCCGTTATGGGCTGCCGCAGTGCGCTCAGTCCGTGGAAGGACGAAAACGGCAATTATAAGTTCTACGGACGCTTCAATCAGGGTGTTGTTACGCTGAATCTTGTTGATATCGCGCTGTCGTCCGAGGGTGATATGACACGCTTCTGGAAGATTTTTGACGAGCGGCTTGATTTGTGCTACCGTGCGCTGATGTGCCGCCATGAGCGTTTGAAGGGTACGCTGTCCGATGCCGCACCGATTCTGTGGCAGTACGGCGCGATCGCCAGACTCAAAAAGGGAGAGCCGATCGACAAGCTGCTCTATAATGGTTATTCCACCATTTCACTGGGCTATGCGGGTCTTTGTGAGTGTGTGCGCTACATGACGGGCAAATCTCATACAGACCCCGAAGCAACGCCTTTTGCACTGGAGGTCATGAAATACATGAACGTTGCCTGTGAGAAGTGGAAGGCAGAAACAACTATCGGCTTTGGTATTTACGGTACACCTCTTGAGAGCACGACATATAAGTTCGCTAAATGTCTGCAAAAGCGCTTTGGCATTATAGAGGGTGTTACCGACAAGAATTATATTACCAACAGCTATCATGTTCATGTATCGGAGAAAATAGATGCCTTCACCAAGCTTCAATTCGAGTCACAGTTCCAGGCACTTTCCACGGGCGGCGCGATCAGCTATGTTGAGGTGCCCAATATGCAGGATAATATCCCGGCTGTGCTCAGTGTGATCAGATTCATTTACGACAACATCATGTATGCAGAGCTGAATACCAAGAGTGACTTT
>CACYDW010000166.1 GCA_902773325.1 uncultured Ruminococcus sp. | reverse complement strand
ATAGCTCGGTCGGATAAAAGCATAGGGCAGATTATGCTGTCTGACTTATCAGCAGAGGGGATTTCCCTATGGTGCTGAGCGAAAACGCGAACACGGGTGCAGCGCCGTTGCGCTGCGCTGCTGTTGACAAAATGAGGGTGTGTGCTTATACTGATGGTATGTAATGAGCAGGGCAATACTTACAGGAGGAATAAAAATGAAATACTGTTCAAAATGTAAAAGCATTCAATATAAAAACAACCCGGAAAAATGCCCCGTGTGCGGCAGAGGTCTGATCGAAAACCCCAGTACCGACTCACAGGTGGGCGCGGTTACGGCAAACGGATTTGAACTGGAGCGTATTCGGGCAGCCCTGAGCGACGGCGATGTTCCGTTTTCTGTGCATCAGATCCGAAAGGATACCGGACTCCAGATTCTTAATTCCGCGCCGCCGGAAAACTGTACCGTTTATGTGCCGCTTTCTGCATATCCAAAAGCGCAGGAAATACTCGTGGGTATCGGCGCAGTCCCCCTCGAAGAAGCCCTCTCTGACGATGACGAACAGGCTTTCCACAATACAGACACCGATACAGAAGAAGAAATGTCGCCCCGCAAGCAGCGCACCGTAAGAATCCTGAGTGCCCTCGCATTTCTGGCACTGTTAGCTGCCATCGCCTATCTCACCGACTTTCTGATGTCGTTTGTAACACCGTTTTTGCGGCACTGATTCAAAAACAGGCAGCCCGTGTATGATTCCGGACTGCCTGTTTTTTATTGGATTCTATTGTTCCTACAGACTTCCCTGCCGTCAGCAGTATTTGCTGCTGAATGACTGGCAATCAGAGGTATGATAGCTTGCATTTGTGCCGATCGTAACGTTTTTAAGTGAGCAGTAGTCGCAGGTGCTGCAATGATACTTACAGTCCTCTACTGTGCACTGAATACTTTTGTTGATGTTTTCCATAAGTGCTGCTCCTTCTGCGGCTTCGGGATATATCCGCCGCAAAAATAGTATGCACATTACCGACACTTTTATTCAACGGGTCATTCATATTCCATCGGACAGACCGTCGCCTCTATACCTTCAAAAAACTGCTTGACCCTATAAAAACACATGATGTTTTCCGCAGCCGTTTCGTTCAGGTTCTTCAGAAACATGGTTTTTTCATAGATCACCTTGAGATACATAACCGAATCGTCCGCCTCTGTCGTTTTTTTCACAGTAGGGTCAGCCGCCTTATTGAGATTATATTCGCCAAGAATCGCCTCCAGCTCTCCGAAATCAGCGTTGTTTACCCGATAGCAAAGCGAGGTCGATCCTGCCCGACCGCCCGGACATCTGGTAACGGAAAGCAGTGCACCATCGCAATCCCTTACGATCTCCGCATAATAGGTCGCTCCTGTAATATCGGGGGATCGATTCAATTTACATGACTTTAATCTGCCCTTCTCCCTCATGCCACCACACACCTCTCCCTGATGAAATAAAAATCAAGCAGCACCTCCGTTGCAAGAAGTGCTGCCCTTAATGAGCGAACAATCCATTTTCAGACAAAAGTCAGGCGATATCAGTCCTCGTCATCCTTCTTTCTGTCTTTCTTAGCCTTCTTGTTTGCTTCATCCTTATCCTGTTTTTTACTCTCAGCCTTCTTCGGCTGCTTTTCGGGGGTATCGACCGATGAGATCGCCCATTTTTTGAATCTCATCCTGGTTTTGTCACTGCCGGTTTCAATAACAATGGTTTCGTCATCATCGCGCATGGAGATCACTCTGCCGACAATACCGCCGATGGTAGTAACATCGTCACCGATTTCCACACTGTTACGCAGCTCTTCCTCTTCCTTGCGCTTTTTGTTCTGCGGACGCAAGAATAAAAAATAGACCACTAAAATAGCTACGATCCACAAAGCTGTTACGCCGAACATCTGAAACGACATTTCAGGCTCGCCCTGTGCGGCAGATGCGGCAGCAGATGCAGCGGTATCAAGCAATTCAAAATTCATGAGGTATCTTTCCTTTCATCGCTTTATTTCACCGTTATATTATAGCAGTTTTATAGCGCAGTTGCAAGGGTAAATCTCATATTCTCCTGTCCAGAACAGAAATATATTCATTATAAAAGCTCTCAAAGGTATCATTTTCAATGGATTCCCTGATTCTGAGCATCAATGTGTTATAAAAATAAGTATTGTGCATGACACACAGACGCATGGCAAGCATCTCACCGCTCTTGAAAAGATGCCTGATATAAGCGCGGCTGAAATTCCGACACACCGGACAGTCACACTGTTCATCAAGCGGCGATTCATCAAGGGTATATTTCTCGTTCATCATGTTTCTTCTGCCGCTCCATGTGAAAATGTTGGCATGTCTTGCGTTTCTGGTCGGCATCACGCAGTCAAACATATCAACACCCCTGTGAACCGCTTCGAGAATATTGACAGGCGTACCCACACCCATCAGATAACGCGGCTTATCCCCGGGCATATATTCCTCTACTACCTCTATGATATGATACATTTCTTCGGCAGTTTCACCTACGGCAAGACCGCCGATGGCATAGCCGTCCAGATCAAGCTCACGGATTTTTTTCATGTGTTCGGTTCTGAGATCCTCAAAGGTTGCCCCCTGATTGATACCAAAAAGCATCTGCTGCCTGTTGATAGTGTCCTCTCGCTGATTCAGCTCGTGAAGCTTGTCCCTGCATCGGCACAGCCAGCGGTAGGTTCTGTCGCAGGACTGTCTGGTGTAGTTATATTCGGCAGGATTGGCAATACATTCATCAAATGCCATAGCAATGGTTGAGCCTAAATCCGACTGGATCGTCATGCTTTCTTCGGGACCCATAAAGATTCTTCTGCCGTCAATATGTGACGAGAAATATACGCCCTCTTCTTTGATGCTGCGGAGCTTCGCAAGCGAAAACACCTGAAAACCGCCGCTGTCGGTGAGAATCGGTCCCTCCCGTCTGGTAAACTTATGCAGACCGCCGAGTTTTTTGACGATCTCATTACCCGGTCTGAGATGAAGATGATAGGTGTTGCAAAGCTGCACCTGACATCTGAGCTGTGCAAGGTCAAGTGCAGACACTGCCCCCTTGATTGCACCGCAGGTAGCCACATTCATAAATGCGGGTGTCTGTATCTCTCCGTGAGGTGTGGTGATAACACCCCGTCTTGCTTTTCCGTTTTGCCTGATCAATTTATACATAATCATACTCCTGAAATTATCAGCCCGTCATCCGCCGTATACAAAGCCATGAACGGACAGGGCAATACCGCACCTTTCAGATGCGATATTGCCCTTATGTGACAGATGAATTATTCTTCTGTAGACTCTGATGCTTCCGCTTCGGAATCTGCCGGTGCTTCTGCCGGTGCATTAGCAGCATTTTTGCTGTTTTTAGCTGCTGCGGCAGCTCTCTTCTGTGCCTCGGCAAGCTGTGCCTTGAATTCCAGATCCTGCTTTGCGGCGAGTGCCTGTCTTTCTTCCTTGGTGGTGAATTTGAGGGGCTTGTCGTCTGCATCCACCAGCGCTGTCATATCGTTGTCGTGGAATACAGCAACCGTACCAACGGGCATCTGCATGACTCTCAGAGCCTCGGGTCTGATCTGAAGAAGCGCATAAGACGGAATTCTCTCGTAGTCATCTGATGTATGAGTCTCTTCATCGGGGTCATCGAGCAGTCCGAAATACCAGCCGGAATCTCCGTCCTTAGCCGCATCGGTTCTGTTCATATATACATCGGCAGCGTCCTTTGCCGCCTTGAGCACGAGCACGGTATCCTTGAAGGTGGAAACCTCCGGCTTCACACCGGCAACAGAAATACCCTCCATCTGCATATTCTGCACGAGCAGAGAAAGCGTCACGTTGTCGGTTCTGTCCTTGAGAGGATTCTTTCTGTAATCGGTAGTCTGAACCACCCAGTACTTTTCGCCCTTGTCGTCAGTTCTTTCACTGAGGAAGAAGTATGCCCAACCGAACGACAGCATGAATTTGTTGCTGAAAATAGTCGTCTTATGGCTGATTCTTGCCAGAGTTTTGAAGATGGCACCTGCCGCATTCTTAAGCGGAACCTCGGCATACATTCTGACGGTCTGTTCTCTTATTTTGGTTTCAAATGTTATCATGGTCAAACGCCCTTTCATTTTCTTTCGGGAGCTGCGAACAGATGGACAAACCGTTCTGCCGCAGATAAATCATATCATTAACAGATAGAATTATTTTATAACAGTTTGCATTTTTTGTCAATATTGGTGCTTGAATATTTTTCAGGCAGATCCCCGCAAAAATACAAGACTTATTTCCATGCAATCATTTCTTTCCTTTTGCCTGATATTTTGATGTTATTCCGCATAAACATGGAAGGGGTACAGGAAACGATGAGAGCATATCCAATACTCCTATAGCATAGCAGAAAGAGGGGGGGGCAAGTGAAAGAAAAAGCTTTCTGGAGCAGTATCATCGGATTTTTTGTGGTAGGGCTGCTCGGAACGGTCTTTCATTTTGTGTATGAGCTGACGGGTGATAATGCCATTGTGGGATTGTTTGTACCCATCAGCGAAAGCGTCTGGGAGCATCTGAAGCTGCTGTATTTTCCATATCTGCTCTATTGTATGGCAGAGTGGGCTGTATACGGGCGGCATATCGGCGGTTTCTTGTTTTCAAGATGGGCAGGGGTTCTGTGCGGACTGATATCGATCCCTGTGTTATTCCTGATTTATACCTCCATCACAGGTAAGCCCATCGTTTGCATTGACATTCTGATTTTCTTCATTTCCGTTGCACTGAGCTTCTGGGTAAGCCTGAAAAGGATCCTGACAAACAAAGATCAGCACCGTAAAAACAGTATTGGCATGATTCTGCTGTTTATGCCTGCCGCCGTATTTGCGATCGTTACACTTTATTCTTACGGAGCCATCTGAGCAGAAAAAGAAAGCGAAAAATTTCTTAAAAAAACACTTGACATATAAATTCAGGTGTGCTATTATAAATCCACCGTAATCCTATCAATTTACTATGTTTTAAGTAACGGCAAATATACCATGAAAAATCAAATTATTTTAAGGAGTGTATCATAATGTCAAAGATTTACAGCAGTATTACCGATCTGATCGGAAAGACCCCCCTGCTTCGGGCAGACAGCTTTTCAGCCGCAAACGGCGCAAAGGCAAATATCATCGTCAAGCTGGAGTATTTCAATCCTGCCGGCAGCGTAAAGGACAGAATCGCCAAGGCCATGATCGATGATGCAGAAGAAAAGGGTATACTCAAGCCCGGCGCAACCATTATTGAGCCTACCAGCGGCAATACCGGTATCGGTCTTGCTTCTGTTGCGGCGGCAAGAGGCTATCACGCGATTCTCACCATGCCCGAAACCATGAGTGTTGAGAGAAGGAACCTGCTCAAGGCTTACGGCGCAAAAATCGTTCTCACGGACGGCTCAAAAGGCATGAAGGGTGCTATCGCAAAAGCCGAGGAGCTGAAAAACGAAATCGAGGACGCTGTGATCCTCGGACAGTTTGTAAACCCTGCCAACCCCAAGGCACACTTTGAAACCACAGGTCCTGAGATCTGGGAGGATACAGACGGTGCTGTTGACTTTTTCGTTGCCGGTGTGGGCACAGGCGGCACACTTTCCGGAACAGGCAGCTTCCTCAAAAGCAAAAAGCCGGACGTCAGGGTTATCGCCGTAGAGCCAGAAACCTCCCCTGTTCTCTCTCAGGGCAAAGCAGGTCCCCACAAGATCCAGGGTATCGGTGCAGGCTTTGTTCCCGATACGCTCGACACCGGTATCTATGATGAGATCATTCCCGTTGCCAATGATGATGCCTTTGAAACCAGCCGCAGCTTTGCTAAGAATGAAGGCGTACTGGTAGGCATTTCAAGCGGAGCAGCTCTCAAAGCAGCACTGGTTCTCGCCGCAAGACCCGAGAACGAAGGAAAGAACATTGTTGTGATTCTGCCCGACACAGGAGAGAGATATCTCTCTACCGCACTGATTGCGGATTGACGATTTCCTTGACAGCGTCATAACGAAAATGAATATAACCCCTGAAAGCAGCAGACCGGTCTGTTCAGACGGACGGTCTGCTGCTTTTTAGCAGGCGACAAAAATATTCTTATCCGAAGGGGTGTGGGGGCGACCGGAAAGCCCCCACAATCAGCCTATGATTCATCAAAGTATACAAAAAATAATGTCGTTTACTATCACTGTTCTGCTGTGCAAAAAGCGATGACAGGCATCATGTCTGTCATCGCTTGATTTATGGTTTGAAAGTACAGAAGGTATCAATCCAGAAAATCCTTGAGCTTTTTGCTGCGGCTGGGGTGGCGCAGCTTACGCAGTGCCTTGGCTTCGATCTGTCTGATACGTTCACGGGTGACGTTGAATTCCTCGCCAACCTCCTCCAGTGTACGCGAACGGCCGTCATCAAGACCAAAGCGCAGACGAAGCACCTTTTCCTCACGGGGGGTAAGCGTACCGAGAACATCGGCAAGCTGTTCACGAAGCAGTGTATGCGATGCAGCGTCCTGCGGTGCAGGGGCATCATCATCGGGAATAAAATCACCGAGGTGGCTGTCCTCCTCTTCGCCGATCGGTGTTTCAAGGGACACAGGCTCCTGTGACACCCGCATGATCTCTCTGACCTTATCCACCGGCATACTGAGCTGCTCGGCAATTTCTTCGGCGGTAGGTTCATGACCGTTCTGGTGAAGCAGCTGGCTGGAAACCTTCTTGACCTTGTTGATGGT
>CACYDW010000165.1 GCA_902773325.1 uncultured Ruminococcus sp. | reverse complement strand
GCACACTCGCATTTCCTATATCGTGTATGAACCAATGCTCACACAACAATAGTTATTATAAAGCATTCTTTCCGATTTGTCAATACCCTTTTTCAGTTTATTTTTATTGGATTTATCAACAAAACACATCTGTTTTTTCAGAATAATTTGTTGAAATTGCGCTTGCTTTATGATAAAATTGATACACATAGTAAAAAAGGAGGTTCATGGCATGAAATGCGCAGTATGCGGCAGTACCAACGTACACAAATTTGAATATGAGAATAAGGGATTCTGTGAGAATTGCGGCAAAGTCGTCGATCTTTCAGAAGAAAAAAGCGATGAAAAAATGCGTGTCTTTTTCAGCTACGGTCATGACGAACATTCCGATGTTGTCAACCGTCTGAAAGAAGCCATTGAAGCCCGCAGCGGCGGCAGAATCGAGGTATGGATCGACCACAAGAAAATCCCGCGGGATTCCCACTGGAGGGAACGCATTACCAAGGGTATTTTAGAGTGCCAGAGTGTACTGGCATTCCTGTCATCGTATTCCACGCGGGAACGCGGGGTGTGCCTTGATGAGCTTGCCATCGCGCTGGTATCCAAGCACGGTATGCTCCGGACGATACTTCTTGAACCTAAGGAAACAACCAATCCTCCGCCGCTGGTATCGGAATACCAATGGGGAGATATGAGCAATTATCCTGAAATCGCTGCGCAGGGAGAAGCCGCTTTTCAGGAGTACATCAATAAGCAGGCAGACAGCATTATCGACCTGCTCAACGGTGACGAGATCAAGCAATACGGCAGGGAAATAAGCTATCTCAGAGAAAAGCTCGGTCTGCCGGAGATCTCTCCCCTTTCAAAGTTTGATCTGCTCGTTCAAAAGCCTATGATCGGCAGAAAATGGCTGAATGAAGCGATCGAAAAATGGGTAGATGACCCCTCGTCCCCCCGCGCCATGATGATCTATGGCAATCCGGGTGTCGGCAAGTCGATGTACGCGGCACATTTGCAGCATTACAACCCCCATTCTGCCGCTGCGATCGCCTGTGAGTACCAAAACGACGAATACAACACCTCCGACAAGGTAACGATCTGGCTTGCCTACAAGTTAGCACTGCGCCTGCCAGATTACAGACGCTGGCTGATACGGCAGTTCTCCGACAGCAAATTTGAGATCAAGAGCGGCAAAGAGCTTGTCGATCAGTTCCTGTTGCAGCCGTTTTCTCTCGGCATAATCAACGGTGACAGAAGCAGATACTTTATTATTATAGATGCACTTGACGAGGCACGTGCTGCCGATTTTTCGGAGTATCTGCTCCGCTTCATCAACGAAGCCGGCCGTCATGCTCCGTGGCTGCGGTTTGTTATCACTGCCCGCGAAGAACCGCACATTATCGAACGGTTCGGCAGATTCCCGGCGATCCGGTTTGACGAGAACCTGAACAACAACAGCCACGACATCAGAGAATACTACGATTTCGTACTCAAGCCCCTGCTCACAGGCGGTAAAGCGGAGATCGACGGCAGGCAGTTCACTGCGCCGCCGTCCGTCAAGCCCTTTACAGAGGAAGAATTCGCCGCCTTTGCCGACAGGCTCACCGAAGCAAGCCGCGGGGTGTTCGTCTATGCCGAAAAGGTATGCGGCAACATCGCCGATGACTTCATAGACGGAAGAATCACAACACTCACAGCCTATCCCCTGCCTGACGGTATCCGTGACCTGTTCAGAGATACCCTTGACCGCAAATTCAATAAAGAGAGTGAACATTATCAGTTTGCGCCCTATACGATGTGCGACTTTGAGGAGCGTTTTTCCGAGCCGCTGGGCATGGTAACAGCTTCACAAAAGCCGCTGCCCGCCGCCACACTGATCAAGCTGATGGACTGGAGCGAAAAAGAATTCAACCGCTTTATGTTCTGCTTCGGCACAGTGCTTGACGAAAAAGACGGCTGTCTGATACCGTTCCATAAGTCCTTTGCCGAATGGCTCAACACCACCCGCACACGCTATAATACTCCGATTTCTGACGGTGTTGCTAACCTTGCACAGAGGGCTTATCAGATCTATCAAAGAGGCATAGACAGGCTTGATGATTTCCTGACCGTCAACCTCACGCGCATACTCCGCGCTGCGGCAGAGCAGTCGGGCGATCGGGAGCACTATAATGAGGTGATCAATGATAGAGAACTTTTAGTAAGGATGTTTGACATCGGCGACCACTACAAAGATTACAACCGTTTTACCGATGCGGGTGCGTTGTTCGCTGAACTTTATATAATCTTCAAAGAATTCGCCGACGCCTACCCGGAAAATCCTGATTATAAGAGAGAGTTGTCCGTTTCGCTTGGAAGGATTGCCGACATCAAACAAGCTCAGAATGACCTGTCAGCGGCTTTGAAGCTCTACGAGAAAAGCCGTGATATCATGAGAAAACTCGTAGAAGCCTACCCGGAAAATCCTCAAAACAAGAGAGAGTTGTCCGTTTCTCTTAATAAAATTGCCGACATCAAACAAGCTCAGAATGACCTGTCTGCGGCTTTGAAGCTCTATGAGGAAAGTTTGAAAATCAAAAGTGAACT
>CACYDW010000164.1 GCA_902773325.1 uncultured Ruminococcus sp. | reverse complement strand
GCCCTTTTCGCTCTTCCACTCGGAAGAAGCAGCGTCCATAGCGATCATGAAGTCCTTGCCGGGCTCAAAGCCTGCAGCCTTGATAGCCTCGAGAATCTTCTCGATAGCCTCTTCATCGCTCTTGAGGTTGTTGGGAGCGTAGCCGCCCTCGTCACCAACTGCGGTAACATCGCCCATTTCCTTAATGAGCTTCTTGAGTGTGTGGAACACTTCTGCACACCATCTGAGACCCTCTTTGAAGGTAGGTGCGCCAACAGGCATTACCATGAACTCCTGTGTATCAACAGCACTGTCTGCATGTGCGCCGCCGTTGAGAATGTTCATCATGGGAACAGGAAGCTTTGTGCCCTGAACACCGCCGAGGAATCTGTAAAGGGGCAGGTCATAAGATGCAGCAGCAGCTCTTGCAGCAGCGATCGATACTGCCAGAATAGCGTTTGCACCGAGGTTGGACTTATCCTTTGTGCCGTCTGCCTTGATCATGGCAGCGTCAACTGCATAAGTATCAGCAGCGTCAAGACCAACGAGTACATCATTGATCGTGGTGTTGATGTTCTCAACAGCCTTCTGAACGCCCTTGCCGAGATATCTGGACTTGTCGCCGTCTCTGAGTTCGAGAGCCTCAAACTCACCTGTGGAAGCACCGCTGGGAGCTGTGCCTCTGCCTACTGTACCGTCAACAAGATAAACCTCTGCCTCAACGGTAGGATTTCCTCTTGAGTCGAGAATTTCTCTGCCGACTACTTTTTCAATTTCCGTAAATTTAGCCATTGGAAATTTCTCCTTTCAGAATGATAAATTTATTTACAGCTTCACCGAGGTATCAAATACCTCGCGCAGCGTTGCCGCAGAAGCCATAAGACATTGGGATTCTTCTTCGCTCAGCTCGATGGGAACCTGAGCTTCCACTCCGTTTTTACCCACCACAGCAGGCATACTCAGTGCTATTTCACTTACTCCGAAACGGTCATGATGGATGCAGGAAACAGGAAGAATGGATTTTTCATCGCGCACGACCGCTTCGCAGATCCTTCTTACTGACATCGCTATACCATAATAAGTAGCGTGTTTTTTGCTGATGATCTCATAGGCGCTGTTTTTCACACTTTCGGCGATCTTACGGGTTTCGGCGTCGTGATTGAAGTAGCCTCTCATTTCGCAGAAGCGGTGAAGCGGAATACCCGACACATTGGCACTGCTCCATGCAGGGATCTCACTGTCGCCGTGTTCGCCGATAATAAATGCGTGAACACTGCGGCTGTCTACACCGAGATGTTCTCCGAGCAGATATTTCAGTCTTGCACTGTCAAGCACCGTACCCGAACCGAACACCCTGTTTTCGGGATAGCCGCTGAGCTTTGCTGCCGTATAGGTAAGAATATCCACGGGGTTCGCTACGATCAGGAGGATCGCATTTTTATTATATTTGACGATCTCCGGAATGATCGACTTGAAAATGTCTGTATTCTTTTTAACGAGGTCAAGCCGCGTTTCACCGGGTTTCTGGTTGGCACCCGCCGTGACGATGACCATAGCGGCATCGGAAATATCCCTGTATTCGCCCGCATAAATCTGCATTGGCTTTGCAAAGGGAAGTCCGTGGCTGATGTCCAGTGCTTCGCCCTCCGCCTTATTGCGATCGGCATCTATAAGAACCAGTTCCGAAAACAGACCGCTCTGCATCAATGCAAACGCAGACGCAGAACCGACGAAACCGCAGCCGACAATAGCAACCTTTCTGCTGTTTATTTCTACCATCGATATACCTCCGTACCTTGCGCTTTTATCCGGCTGTTTTCACTGTTTACAGCCGCAATACTGTTATTTCCATTTTCAGAAAATATATACTGCAAACATAATATATCATAAAAAGGCAAAAATTTCAATATGCAGAACAATTTTTTTAAAGCTTTTAACAAATTTTATGCCAAAAAAGTCATCCCGACAGCTTTCGCTGCCGGGATGACTGATTTATGAAGATACAGAAAGGATATAAACTGAGTTATAAAACCAAGCTAAACTGTAACGTCACACATGAAGTTCTCCCATCGGACTCAACCCTTATAAGATATTTGTAAGGTCAGCTGGACTCGTCACAACAAGCCCTTGATTCTTCAAATATTACATGGGACTCATTCCTTATCTCAAAATATATATAGAAACTACTCTGAGTTTTGATCCAATCCTCAGCCGGAACGCATTTGGCGAAGGATTCATGCACCCCGCGCCATCGGAAACCCTTAATACACCATTCTATAAGCCGACCCTTCATCGACCTCACATACTGCCAAAAGACCATCGGCAATATGCGGAACTTCCGACATCAGACGGAGGGAAAAAATCTGTTCATGTCTGCAACACATCTTTCCGTGCCCTCTATGAGCGACACCAGACAACCCCCGTGTGTCAAGCGGTTACGATCTGCGGATACGTAAAACTCTAACTTCATCACACCGCCGGATCTCTGTATTCAATTGTAAGTCCATAAGGTTTACCCCGCCGTAAAGCTGAATTGCCAAGGTCGGAACATACGGCAGACCGGAACGGTCAGGTAAAATTCTGCGATTCAAAGACCTTTCTGAACCTACGGCAATATGCCATTTATAAGAAGCCGCCACCGGTCGGAGCCGCCGGCCAAGGGGAACAACCGATCCTGCGCTCAAAAGATATCGTTCTTACTCTGACTTTTCCTCGCAGAGAGCCTTGCACCAACAGGGTTCAAGACCCATCAAAGAAACTGGTTTAACTTCGCCCATCGGAGCTCGCCTCCCTTTGCAAATTAGACAACCAAGAGCCGATCTCTTAATCGGATCAAGGCATCTGACAAGAAGCATCCCTCTTGTGCAGCCCGTCAACTCTTTTGTTATCTTGAGTATATTATACCACGTATTTATAAAATGTCAATAGTTTTTTTGAACTTTTTTAATTATTTTTATATTTTTTATAATTCTCCAAACCTATTGACAACTTATGCCAAAAAGCGTAAAATAAATATGTTACATTATTTTCGGGATCACCATCTGTGGCATTGCGTTCGTATGATGCGTCCGTCAGACGGTATTTCTCTATAAAAAAGGAGCGATCAGCATGAGTAAAAACGATATGGACAACGATTATGAGGCAAATATCATCTCCCTGCTCGACGAGGACGGCAATGAGTATGAGTTTGAGATCATTGACGAGATCGACTACAAGGACGGTCATTATTATGCCCTGATGCCTCTGTTTGATATGCCCGAGGAGGGAATCGATTCGCAGAGCACCTACATGATCTTCGAGGCGGTTGAGGACGATGACGGCGAACCGCAGCTTGCTGAAATTGAGGACGAGGATCTGCTTGATGAGATCGCCGAAATTTTTGAGGCGAATTTTGATGCCGAGGACGAGGAGGAATAAGTCTCCTCTGCCCCGCCGGTAATAATTAGTTGCAGATTTTTTAATTTTTCTCTTGATTTTTTTAGCAAAAAGGTATATAATAAAATCGTACAAAAAAGAAGTCCTATGTTTACAAATTCTGCCCAATTCGTTTAATTGTGTCATTATAACCCTACAACCCTTATTTCGGGAATCCGGTGCTTCTGCGGCGGACTTCAGACCTCCCGCTTTGCGGACGAAGGGAGTATGAAACCGTGGAGAGGATACCCACCTGCTTATTCTTCGTAGGCAGGTTATCATTGACACAAGACGGTTGGGCGGATGTTTTTTTTAGCTGAGGTAACTCAGCTTTTTCTTTTATTGCAGATTGCCGTCAGGTTTTTTGGTTCGTTTCGGTACGGCAATAACCCCCGCTCCCCTTTCCTTAAATGTTACAGGTATTACAATATTGTAGTTGCAATCATAAGGCAGAAAAAGTATAATGAGCGTATAAGGTCGTACGGAGTATAAGTCTGTAATACGCAAGTCTACAATGTGAGGTGATGATATGAGATCTGCTGCAAAGCCCAAAAGGATCGTTCTGACTGTGGCTATTATTATTGCCATTACTGCCGTAGCTGCTATTCTTGTGATTCTGACGGTTGCACAGCAGAAGGCAGACCAATCCGGGCAGCTTAATCTTACGGCAGAAGAGGTACTGGAGGGTGTGATCAACAAGATGAACTATCGCAGTCTTTCTCAGATCTCCAGCGAGAATATATCAAAATACTACGAGATTCCAGACGGAACGATCGTTGATTTTGCAATGTATGTTTCGGGCAAAGCAGATTCAAGCACCGAAATCGCCTGCTTCAAACTCAAAGATAAAAGCCGTCAGGAAACACTTATCACCTCGATCAACAATTATCTTGCATCGAAATCCAATACATATAAAGATGTTGCGGACTCGGCGATCCATTTTGATACAGACGTGAGCTATCCTTATGTATTCGTAGCAGTTTCATCGGACAGTCAGAATGCCGTCAGCGCGTTTGAGTTCGTCATCAGCCACGGCACAGAGCCATCACTTCCTTCCCCGCAGTAACCGATTCCTCACGGGTTCTTCCTGTACATTGTATCTACCCGCGCGGTTTTACCAATAAAATATATTGATCGACCCGCCGCTGTTTCGTTCCGGAGAGCGGCGGATTATTATAATCATTTGCTCCCGATGCTCACAAGTCACAGTGTGCTGTCGGCTTTTGTGCGAAAAAAGTACCCTCTGTGCTCCCAACGCTTACAAACAACAGTTCGCTGTTGTTTCCGGCGCGGCATAGCACTGATCTCTCGTTTTAAGAGCGATAGCTCGGTAGGTCAGAAACGTGGGTCAGACAATGCTATTCCACTCATCAGCAGAGGGAACTATTCCATGGTGCTGAGCGACAACGCGAACAAGGGTGCAGCGCCACGCTGCTGAGCAACAGACGGTTGCTTTATATCCGGCTGAAATAGTGCTATAATGAGCAGGAGGAGGTGTGCGCCGGTTCGGTGCTGAATATATAACTGGTGGGAATCCAGTCCGGTAAGGCAGAGCAAGCCGCCGGTATCGAG
>CACYDW010000163.1 GCA_902773325.1 uncultured Ruminococcus sp. | reverse complement strand
TCTAAAAGAAGCGGGTCGTCATCGACCAACAAAATTTTAATATCGCTCATTTTTTTATCCTCCTCATACAAATAACAGCCGGATACAGCATTTCATCAGTTCTGCTTGCCGTTCGCATCATACAACGGCAGTTTTATTTCTGCTTTAAAACCCTGATCGTTGGTAAATTCAGCCGAGCCACCGCATTTTTCCGCATAGGCGATCAGCTTTTTCAGGCCATACCCTTCGCTGATCAGCAAGGTACGGTTTTCTTCTGAGAAAATACTCTTTCCGTTGTCTGTTACCTTTAGCGAGATATTTCCGCTGTATGCAGACACAGATACAATGAAATGATCTGCTCCTCCATGCCGCACTCCATTGGAGAGAAGCTCCTGCATGGCACCGCATAGAAATTCGTTATGCTCATGCGGCAGACGGAGCTTTTCATTCATATCCGGGTAGTCCGTCTGAATCACGATCGTATTGCTCATTGAAAAGCTGTCGGCAATGCTGTTCAGTTCCTGAATGAGATCTTCAGCTAAAACAAAGCTGCTTTCATGATCCAGAACACGTACTGCATGACGGATAGAATCAAGGCTGCCACGGATGCGGCTATTGGCGGTATTCATTTTTTCTCTGGCGAGTGCGGGATTTGCGTCGAAAATCATATCAGCGGCATCCAACGTCATGATCGCGGCGGTGATCGTATGACCCACACTGTTATGGATATTCCGGCTGATACTTTCACGTTCCTCCAACCGGGCATTTTTGTCATCAAGATAGCGTTTGATCATCAGCTCACGGTTAAGCTTTTTTTGAGTCATTTCACTGACAGCCGTTGCACTGAATGCCTGAGAAATTCTTCCAAGAGCGGTATAGTAAGACCGGATACTTTTCTCGGCAGCAAGCAGCAGCAAAGCCCCTGCAAGCAGAAGGATAGAAATAAACAGTACCTCTGCCGCAGATTTTTGCATCGTCAGAATCCCATACGGCAGCCATAATACGGGCGGCAGCAGTAACCCGGAGCCCTTAAACAGTCTGCTGCTGTATAAGACCAGAAAAGCAGCAGGGCTGCCTGCAGCGAAAATAAACAAAAGTGCTGTTGCGGAATATAGAACGGAGAGCACTTTTTGATGGTCTGTAAGACTTCTGAAGCTCGTGATAATCATCAATATACCGCAAAAAAGCAGACAGATATATGGCAGTGGGGAAATCAGCAAAGAAATGAGCGTTGTAATAATCAGCACGGCACTGTCCTGCAAAAAAATCTGATTTTTATTCATTCACACCACCCTGTTTTTAAAATATGAAAAGGGGCTTTTGGGATATATGAAAAAAGAGTGTCGGGTTGATGACACTCTTTTTGAGCTTTATAAAATGCTGAAAGACCAGATGTTATTTCGGCTTATTTGCCAAGTTCCTCTGCTCTTTTAGTGCAGGCTGCCATTGCATCGTTTACGATTTCCGGCAGACCGCGCTCGTTGAACACCTTCATTGCTTCGATGGTTGTACCTCCCTTGGAGGATACCTTCTGAATCAGCGTTTCGGGCGTATCACCGCTGGAACGAAGCATTTCTGCGCTGCCTTCCATGGTTTTGCATACAAGGCTGAGGGCTACCTCTCTGTCAATGCCTACCGATACTGCATAGTCTGTCATAGCCTTTGCAAACAAATAGAAATAAGCAGGGCTGCTGCCGTTTACAGCGATAACGGCATTCATCTGCGATTCCGGCAGGATCGCAGCAGCGCCGGATAAAGCAAACATATTGTATACTTCCTCAAAATCACTGTCTGAAATGTTATCAGAGCGGCAGATCGCGGTCGCACCCCTGCCGAGCAGAAGCGGTGTGTTCGGCATAACGCGTACCATCGGACAGTTTTTTTCAAGACCATGGCGCACATAGTCGATCGAAATTCCGGCAGCAATGGTAACAAATACCTTCGTTTCGTCCACAGCCGAGCGAATGGCACGGAGCACCTCATCATAGTTCTGAGGCTTAACGGCAAGTACGATGATATCGCTGTCTGCAACAAGTTCTGCGCCCGAGCTTACGGTATTCACACCGTTTTCACGCATCATTCTGAGCTTTTCAGCGTCCAGGTCGAAAACCGAAATACGATCTGCCGGTTTTGCCTTATTCCTTAAAATGCCGTTGATAATAGCAGTAGCCATATTTCCTGCACCGATAAAACCTAATTTTTTTTCACTCATTTTTTTACACCTCTGTTTATTATTGCGGATGATCTCCGCTGTTATAGTAAACGACATTATTTTTTACTTTGATAAATCATAGGCTGATTGTGGGTCTACACACCTTCGGACATCACTCTAAGTAAGAATGTTTTTGTCGCCTGCTATAATTGTTTTCAAGTTCAATAACATCAATAAAACGCACAGCATTGAAGCTGGGCAATTGCTTCGCGGGTGATTAGTTATCACCCGCGAGAACACCGGTAGAAAACGCAGTCTGCAGGTTGAATCCACCGGTATAGCAGTCAACGTCAATAACTTCTCCTGCAAAATACAAGCCGCTGACGAGTTTGGATTCCATTGTACGGGGATTGATTTCCTTCACACTGACACCACCGGATGTGATGATCGCTTCCTCAATCGGTCTGAATGACCTGATCGTAAAGGTAAGTGATTTAAGCGTTTTGATAACAGCCATACGTTCTTCCTTGGTCATTTCGCTGCAGTTCCTGTTGGAGGGTACACCCGAAGCCGTCACAAACAAGCCTGTCATACCGGCGGGCAGCAGGGAACGAAGAAGGTATTCATACGTTTTTCCCTTATCCTGAGCGATTTCACGCAGAAGTCTTGCATTGAGCTTTTCTTGGGAAAGCGCCGGTTTAAGATCCATCATGATTTGGTATCTGCCGCCTTCCATTTCCCGGATATGCGAGCTTGCACTAAGAATAACAGCACCCGCAAGACCGTAGCTCATGAGCTGCACCTCGCCGAAATCCTCGAATATTTTTTTGCCTGTTCTGGTATCATAAAGAGTCACTGCAATATTCTTGAGGAGCAGACCCGCAGCGGCAGGAGGAATTCGTTCTTTGGTTTCAAGCGGTACCAATGAGGGCTTCTGCGGAACAACCGTGTGGCCTGCCTTTTGTGCAAAGCGGTAACCGTCACCCGTAGAACCGGTGAGCGGATATGATCTGCCGCCGCATGCAATGATGATCTTGTCATATTCATCGATACTGCCGCCGACAATAACTCCCCTGACCGCTCCGTTTTCGATACAGATGTCCTCTACCGTCCGGTGCAGGATTTTGCAGCCCGACTGTTTTGCTGTGAAGAACAATGTATCCACCACATCGGCAGCCTTATCGGAAACGGGAAACACCCGATTGCCGCGTTCTGTTTTAAGCGGCAGCCCGTGCTTTTCAAAAAATGCCATGGTATCGGCAGGGGAGAAACGTCCGAGCGCGCTGTATAAAAACCTGCCATTGGTGGGGGTGTTGGCGATGACCGTCTGAATGCTGCAATTGTTTGTAAGATTACAGCGACCCTTTCCGGTTATGTAGAGCTTTCTGCCTATTTTAGGATTCTTCTCATACACGGTAACATCGTCACCGTGTCCGGCGGCAAATATTGCCGCCATCATGCCGGCAGCGCCCCCGCCGACAATGGCAACTCGTCTTTTTGTCAATCGGCAATCTCCTCTCTGTTGTTCTGGTATACGTCATATTCCTGCCATATATTTTCGAGCCGTTCAAAGGTGTTCTGTACCTCTGTATCAAGGGTAATAACAGTAGCAGCAATCAATGCATTGATCATACTCAGGGGTGCGACAAGCGAATCTACTACAGAAACCATGTCGCTTTTTGCAATCAGAACATAATCCGATACAGCGATCAGCGGACTGGACATACTGTCTGTAAGGGCGATGACCTTAGCACCTCTGCGATTGGCAAAGGTCATCGCCTGAACAGCAGCGCTTGAATATCTCGGAAAGCTGATGCCAATAATCACATCATCAGAAGAAATGCGGAAAAGCTTTTCATAGATCTCTGTTTCACCATAGTTGCTGATAACCTTGACATTTTCAAAAATCAGTGAATAATAGTATCCCAGAAATGAGGCAAGAGCAGCAGCACTTCTGACGGCGAAAATATAGATGGTCTTTGCGTGAGAGATCGCCTTGACTGCCTGATTAAAGTCCTCTTTGGAGGTTTCCTCTATCGTTCTGCGGATTTTTTCTATATCCTGGTTGAGTACATTTTCCAGTACATTTTCATCGTTCATACGGCTTTTGGTAATTTCTATTCTCTGAACAGATGTGAGCTTGTCCCGGATCATCTCCTGCATAGCCTTCTGCATTTTCGGGTAACCGTCATATCCCAGCTCTGTTGCAAAGCGAACAACCGTAGATTCACTGACACCAACCGTTGAACCAAGCTTTGATGCTGTCATAAAAGC
>CACYDW010000162.1 GCA_902773325.1 uncultured Ruminococcus sp. | reverse complement strand
TCCGAAGGGGTGTGGGGGCGACCGGAAAGCCCCCACAATCAGCCTATGATTCATCAAAGTATAAAAAATAATGTCGTTTACTATAATAGAACGCTTGAAACAGGAGCTGAAACAGTTTGAAAAAGAGTATCAGAAATTTTATGTACTTCTTTCCGTTTCTGAAAGAGGTCGTAAAGCGTGATTTTAAGAAAAAATACTATAAATCCGTGCTGGGTGTGGTATGGTCTATGCTCAGTCCGCTGTTGATGATGATCGTTATTTCAGTCATCTTTTCAACGCTGTTCCGCCGCAATATTCCGCATTATCCGATCTACTGGCTCTGCGGCAACCTGATGTTTGTCATGATCATGGACGGCTCCAAGACGGCTATGAACAGTGTGATCACCAATGCGGGGCTTATCAAGAAGATGAAGATACCCAAATACTTTTTCTGTATATCCACAGTTACCCAGCATTTTATTACGCTGCTTTTTTCACTGATCCCCCTTATTCTTGTATCTCTTGTCACGGGTGCGGGGATAAGCTGGCACTTTTTGCTGGTGGTTGTTCCTTTGGCGCAGGCATATTTTTTCACGCTGGGACTGGGTATGTTTCTTTGCTCCTACGGTACGATGCTGCGCGATCTGAATCATCTGTACGGTGTATTCAAGAGATTATGGATGTATGTTACACCGATTTTCTACCCCATCAGCATCATTCCCGAGAATGTCCGCTTTATTATGGAAATGAACCCGGTTTATATCTACATTACCCAGTTCCGTGATCTGGTGATGAACCATACGCTGCCCTCAGAGCGGATCCTGATGTATGGAACGGTCTATGCGATCCTGACCATGGCACTCGGAATAGTAACATTCAAAGAACGAGAGGATCGTTTCTTCTTGTATATATAATTGTAAGGTGTGTGATTTTATGCCGGAGATCGCTCTGACTCCCCATGACGCTGCCGAAGTGCAGCGCCGCAGTATACCCGATGATGAAATATGCATCGAAGTCAATAATGTATCTGTCATGTTTAACCTCAGCAAGAACCGCGAGGACGGCTTAAAGGAATATGTCATCAATCTGATGAAGGGCAAGGTGAACTTTGACGAGTTCTGGGCACTGAGAAATATTGATTTCAAGGTCAGAAAGGGCGATTCACTTGCGCTGATCGGTCTGAACGGCTCCGGAAAATCCACCCTGCTCAAAACGATTGCCGGTATTATCAAGCCTACGCGCGGCAGTGTGACCGTAAGAGGTACAGTTGCACCGCTGATCGAGATCAGCGGCGGCTTTGACCGTTCGCTTTCAGCGCGGGAAAACATTTTTTTAGCGGGAGCGATGTATGGTCATACCTCCAAATACATGAAGCAGCGGTTTGACGAGATCATAGAGTTTGCCGAGCTGAAAAAATTCGTGGATGTACCGCTCAAAAACTATTCCTCCGGTATGGTGTCGCGATTGGGCTTTGCCATTGCTACGTGTGTCAATGCCGATATTATCATGGCAGACGAGGTGCTTTCGGTAGGTGACGCAAAATTCCGGAAGAAATGCGAGGAGCGTATTCAGCAGATGCTCAGCGGCGGTACAACAATCCTGTTTGTATCGCACAACGCTGCTCAGGTTCAGAAGCTGTGCAAAAAGGCAATCTGGCTTGAAAAGGGCGTGATCAAGGATTCCGGTACTTCGGCGGAAATGTGTAAGAAGTATGCGGAGTCGTTCAAGTCAAAAAAATGAGCAGGCTTTCAGAGCCTTTATGATATTCCGCGCCTGTGTGTTGATGGAGTGAGAGCTTGTGAAAAAAATATTGGTTTGTGCATCAAGGGTATCTCACATACTCAATTTTCATCTCCCGTATATCAGCTATTTCAAGAGTATGGGATATGAAGCAGACATCGCCGCCGAGGGTGTGACAGACAACCCCCTCATCGACCGCTGCTTTGATATTACCTTCACCAAGAATCTGCTGTCGGCCGATCATTTCAGGACGATCGCAGCATTGAAAAAAATCGTAAAAAACGGCAGCTATGACATGATCTGTTCCAATTCGACGCTGGCGGGCGCGGCACTCAGAACCGCTGTGATGTCGATGGGCAGCTCCAAGCCTTATTTTGTACATATCTCGCATGGATATATGTTTTCGGAGCACGGCGGCATGAAGTCGCGGATGTATCTGACTGCCGAGCGGCTCACTAAATCGCCCGTAGACTGCCTTGCTGTGATGAACCGTGAGGATTATGACCTTGCAAAGAAATACCGGCTTGCCGGAGATATCCGATTTATCCACGGCATGGGAATAGATGCCGCACGGTTTCCGGCGATTTTGCCTGAGGAACGTGCTGCCGTCAGGAAAAAATTCGGTGCAGACGATCAGACAACTGTCCTGCTCTGTGTGGGGGAGTTTTCGGCAAGAAAAAACCAGACCGAGCTAATCGAAGTGCTGAATCTGCTTGCTCCGCGGCACAGACAGCTCCGGCTTGTTTTTGCGGGAGAGGGCAAAACGCTGGATACCTGCAAGGCACTCGTACAAAAATATGAGCTGCAAACGGCTGTGCGTTTTGCAGGGCAGATCCGGAATGTCAATGCACTGTACCGCAGCAGTGATCTTCTGCTTTCCGCATCGAAGATGGAGGGACTGCCCTTTAACGTGATGGAAGCACTTCACTGCGGTTTGCCCGTGATCGCCTCAGACATCAAGGGACACCGCGACCTGATCACAGACGGCAGAAACGGACTGCTGTTTGACGGCGGCAGAGAAGCAATTGCCGATGCTGTGGAACGTCTGCTTGACGCTGATTTTTATCAGACCGTCCAACAGAGCACCTGCCTTGACAGGCAGTATTATCTCGAGAATGTCAGACATGAGGTGCTGTCTGTGCTCGACCCTGCATACCACGTACCTGCTACAATATCCTACAAGGAGGACGCCCACCAATGAAAAAGAGAGTTTTTGCTATCCTTCCCCTGCTTGCTCTCATGCTGTGCTTTGCCGTAACAGGAGTATCTGCCGAGGGAGAGCTGCACTTTGAGCGCAAGAGTATCTCCCTGTTTGTCAGTCAGAGCTATCAGCTTACTGCCCTGGGAGAAACGGATATTATCGTTTTCACCTCATCTGATGACAATGTTGCCATGGTAGATGAGAGCGGACTGGTTACAGCACTTGCCGCAGGCAAGGCGGACATTACTGTAACAGGTGTCAACGGCTTGTATGATACCTGTTCCCTGACTGTGCTGGAGGGAACTGCTCCCACCGGTGTGAAATTGGAATCGCAAAGCGTGAATATCAGAGTGGGAGAGGGCTATACGCTCAATGCAAGTGTCAGGCCAAAGGATGCCGCAGACAAGAGCCTTTTCTTCTACAGCTCCGACGAATCTGTGGCAACCGTCGATGAAAACGGCTATATCAAGGCGATCAAGCCGGGTGTGGCAGTTGTTACGGCGGAGTCGGCGAGTGCGGCGGTATCGTCCAGATGTATGGTAAAGGTCACGGCATCTGATGAACAGGGTTCTATGGATGTGAATATCAACGGTGTGCTGTATTCTATTGCGGGAAAAAAAATGTCTGATTATATTGTTGAGATGAAGGGCAGGGTCACCGAGCGGACGACCACCGACAGTGACGGCAAGTTTTCGCTGGAGGATATTCCGCAGGGGGATTATACCTTGTCGGTCTATCGTTCAAGTGCCCCCAAAAAAGCAGTGGCTTCCGCCAAGCTTGCTGTATCCTCCTATAATCTGAACATCTCCTGTATTATCAACAGCAAGGAGCTTGTTGTTCTTTATCAGGAGTTAGCAGCCAATAATGCCGACCTCACAGATATTACCCTCCAGCAGAGTGCCGTTGTGCTGGACTGCGGCGAAACCTATGACATGACCTTTACCACAAGACCTGCCAATGCCGGGACACCGGTGCTTTCGGTCCATTCCTCGGACGAAGCGATTGCCGCCGTAGATTCCGATTACCGCATTACCGGTGTTTCGCCGGGCAAAGCAACCATCACCTTCACCACCCTTGACGGTAAAATCACCAAAACCTGTGTGGTTACGGTGACAAGGGTCAACAGCAATCAGTACAGCGGCATTATTATTGGACTTGAAATCACCATTATTCTGTTGATCGTTATATTGTTCTCGATCTCATACAAAAAATATCAGCGTGAGCGCGAACAGTCGGAATTTTTGAGTGAAGAGGACGAAGAGGTTCTCGAAGAGCTGTCGGAGGATTGAGCGAAATGACGATTGCAGGAATTGTGGCAGGGGGAACAGGCTCCCGCATGGGAAATGCATCCCTTCCCAAGCAGTTTTATGAGATAGGCTCACAGACGGTGATCACATACACTGTCGGACGCTTTCTGGCATACAGCGGTATAGATGCCGTCATCATCGGAATCAACCCCGCTTTCAGAAAAACTATGGAGAAGCTGGCAGAAAAGTACCTTCCCAGAGAAGCTGCGTACTATATCACCGACGGCGGGGCTGACCGCAACGCTACGATCGAGCGTATCATTGCCTTCGCTGAAAAACATCTCGGCTGCGGCGATGAGGATATCATTCTTACCCACGATGCAGTCCGACCCTTTGTAACGTCCCGTATGATTGCCGACAGTATTGCTGCTATGGCGGACTGTGAAATATGTACGGCGGCAATTGCATCGACCGATACCATCGCCGTCAGTCAGAACGGTAATCTTGCCGAGGTGTTCCCGGACAGAAGTACGATCTATCGTATCCAGACGCCGCAGACCTTTCGTATCGGCAGCTTCAAGGCGGTTTTTTCTTCTCTTACGCCGTCGGAAAAGGCGAGCGCAACCGATGTATGTACGCTGTTCCGCTCTCACGGAAAACCGGTGCGTCTGATTCGCGGTGACGAACAAAACATCAAGCTGACCTATCCCTTTGATTATGAGCTTGCTAAGAAAATTGCTGCGGCGGACGAATCATGCAGAGCTACAGACACCGAGCCAAAAAGGGCGCAGACTCTGCGCTTGAATGATGGAGAACTGAAAATGAAAACGAAAAGAGAACTGGCGGACTGATTCGTCCTGCTAAAAAGAGCTGCCGCAAAAGGATTGCTTTTGCGGCAGCTCTTTTTTATTTTTGCGGATATCAGTCCTCTTCAAAGGATTCGGGGAGAACTTCGTCATCGGTATTGTTGTCAAGCATCGCTTTATAGGCAAGAATAAAGGACGGCAGTGCAAACACCAGCGAACACGCAGCGATCTTGCCGTTGTTGATGGAGTGCGGTTCTGCGTGAAGCAGAGAGCAGACGGCAGTGGCAACGGTGGAGCTGTTCATCAGAAATGATACAGTTGCGATACCGAGAATGGTGATAAATATGACTCCCAGAATAACGGACGTTATAAAATAAGGCTTTCCTTTCACGTTTCTCCCCTCCTGTCGGCGGAATCGGTGATGATTGTATCACATACTTTCCGGTGCGGTGATTTTGAACATATCCAGAATGTTGGCAATAACGGTTTTTGCAGCAAGACAAAGTGATAAACGCGCCTGCATGAGTGATGTGTTGTCATTCTTTACGCGGCAGGCATTATAGAACTTGTGGAAGAGGGTAGCAACATCATATACGTAGCGTGTAATGCGTGAGGGGTCATAGTCCTTGGCGGCGGTGATGATCTCTTCTTCCAGAGAACCAAGCTTGTTGATCAGCTCGATTTCTTCGGGGGCTGTGAGCAGTGCATAGTCCTCATTGGTACAGTCGGCAGGTGTAATGCCGTCTGCGGCGAGGGTCTTGACGATGTTGCAGATACGTGCGTGAGCATACTGCACGTAATATACCGGATTTTGTGAGGACTTCTCAATGGCAAGATCAAGGTCAAAATCGAAGTGGCTGTTTGCTTCGCGCAGATTGAAGAAAAATCTTGCAGCGTCGATCGGGATCTCATCCAGAAGGGTAACGAGTGTGATCGCCTTGCCGCTTCTCTTGGAGAACTTGATAGTTTCGCCGTTTCTTACCAGACGTACCATCTGCATGAGTACGGCATCAAGCCTGCCGGCATCGACACCGAGAGCGGTGAGGGCGGCTTTCAGACGCGGAATATAGCCGTGGTGGTCAGCACCCAGTACATCAATAGCCTTGTCATAGCCCCTTGTTACAAGCTTGTCGTAGTGATAGGCAATGTCGGGAACAACGTAGGTCGGAATACCGTTGGAACGCACGAGAACAAAGTCCTTTTCTGCGCCGAATTCGGTTGCCCTGAACCAGACCGCACCCTCCTGCTCGTAGGTGTGTCCCTTTTCTTTGAGCAGCTCAACGATCTGCTTCACTGCGCCGCTGTTGTGGAGGGTGCTTTCTCTGAACCAGCGGTCATACTTTATGCGGTATTTGAGCAGGTCACGCTCCAGCCCCTCAATATTAAGGGGGAGAGCATAGCTGACAAGTGCCTTTCTTCTCTCGTCGGAGCTTGCTTCCACGTATTTGTCGCCATAGAGCTTGGCAAAGTCGGCGGCATGGTCGGTGATATCCTGACCGTGGTAGGCATCTTCGGGCAGCTCATAACCTTCCTTGTAGATCTGCATATAACGGATCTCCAGAGAGGTCGCGAATTTCTCGATCTGGTTGCCCGCATCATTTACATAGAACTCTCTGTCCGCTTGATAGCCTGCGGCAGTCAGTACACTTGCAAGGGAGTCGCCGATCGCTCCGCCTCTTGCGTTGCCTACGTGCATAGGGCCTGTGGGGTTGGCGGATACGAACTCTACCAGAATTCTTTTGCCCTTGCCGTAGTCGGAGCAGCCGTATTTGCTGCCCTGTGCCTTGATTTCCTGAAGCACACCGGCATAGAAAGAGCTGTCATAGAAGAAATTGATAAATCCCGGACCGGCAATCTCAAAGCTCCTGAGATGGGTGCCGTCAAGGGAGATGTTTTGTGTGATGATCTCTGCTATTTTTCTCGGAGCAAGACGAAAAGCCCTTGCCGATACCATTGCCGCGTTGGTAGCAAGGTCGCCGTGGGAGCGGTCGGCGGGAGTTTCAATGGTAAAAGCGGGAATTTCTGCCTGCGGAAGTTGTCCTTCCTCAATAGCCTTGCTGATGGCAGAATTGATAGCAGTCCGCAGACCTTCTGCCGTACTGATTGCAATTGACATATTATGGTTCCTCCTGTATTTTCTTCAATTTGATATATAATTCATTCGTGCTGGCGAGCTGAGATTCCATATCGATCGTATAGGCGACCTCTAATTCGCCGCCGCTGTCATGCAGGTCGTTTCTGATCTTCTGTGTATAGACACCCAATGTGACCGTACCGAAGGGGGTGGAGTATTCGCACTTGTGGCGCACACCCTTTTCTAAAATAAGGTTATGGTTTTCCATGCCGCCCTTCATGACGGTCACGATTCCCTCCGGACTTACCTTGATGGTGGTGCGGTAGTGCTTATCGGGGTTGTTGGCATCGTATTCCTTATAGGTAATATACCGGCTCTCGTTTTTAGTGACGTACGATGCGTTGGTTTGCAGCTCGATTTTGTCAGAATCTCCGTTGACGTGCTGTGTGCCCGTAACGGAGAGCAGGTAATTCTCTTCCATTTTCTTTCCTCACTTTGCTGTTACGGAAGCGGGGCAGGCTTCCGACTGAACAGTTATAGTAAACGACATTATTTTTATACTTTGATAAATCATAGGCTGACTGTGGGGGCTTTCCGGTCGCCCCCACACCCCTTCGTACATCACCCTAAGTAAGAATATTTTTGTCGCCCACTATACTTAGTATACCAATGCGGCTGCGGCGCAATATACGCTTTTCGCTCCGCTTCGTTTGATGATCCTTGCACATTCTGTAATCGTTGCACCCGTGGTGCAGATATCATCGATCAGCAGAACATTTTTATCCTTTACGACGGATGAGTCCATGATCTCGTATACATTTTTGATGTTTTCGGCACGTTCCTGTGGTGACAGATGATGCTGTATTTTGTTGTTCCTGATCTTGACGGCGGTTTCGGCATAAGGCTTGCAGAGCACAGCTGCTGCCTTCTGTGCCAGCAGCTCCGACTGGTTATAGCCGCGCTCTGCTTGTCTGGCTTCCGAGAGCGGCACACAGGTGACGAGGTCGATTTGGTCAGTACCATAAAGCAGCCCGACAGACCATGCAAGTCTTTGCCCAAGACTTGCTGCATTGAATACGGTGTTGGTGAATTTAAGACCGTTGATCGCCTTGGCGGGTGTATCGGAGTATGTAAAGGGAGCAATACAGATCCCACTGTACGGCAATTCCCTGAGATACGGCTTTCTGGGGAACTGCACGGCACAATCCGGACAGTGAAGCCGGTTCTTTTCCAGAATCTGCCGGCAGTAGGGGCAGCGGTTCGGAAAAAAGCTTTCCGTCAATGTATGATGCATGATCCTTTTCCTCCGGCAGACCGTACAGCGTGTCAGTGAACTGCCACCTTTTCGAGATTGATGTGTGATACCGCGCCTGCAACGCTTTTTCCTAAGAATATTTCTGCGGTCTTTTCAAAGCTGTCTACTGTATCGCTGACATAATAGCGGCAGCTTCCGGGGGCAGAAGCAGTATTGAGCATTTTATGTGATTTCAGCAGTTCTGCGGCATAGAGAGCAGTTTCCCTGCCGGAGTCGATCAGAGTCACTTCACTGCCGAGGTAGTCTGAAATAGCTTGTGCAATAATGGGAAAGTGTGTGCAGCCTAAGATCAGCGTGTCGATACCCTGTTCCTTCAGGGGAGAGAGGTATCTTGCAACGAGCAGCTTCACAATATCGTCATTCGGGTCGATGATGCCGTTTTCAACGAGCGATACAAACATCGGACAGGCCTGCTGATATACCTCCAGCCGGTTGTTGTGCCTGATGATCTCCTCTTTATAAGAGCCGCTGTTGACCGTAGCGTAGGTACCGATGACGCCGATCCTGCCGTTTCCGGTTGCGCTGACGGCGGCAGCGGCAGTAGGAACTACAACACCGGTAAAGGGGACAGGCAGCTCGTTGGTGAGAGTGCCTGCGACGGAGCTTACCGTACCGCAGGCGGCGATAATCAGCTTCACACCCTTTGAAAGCAGAAAATAAGCGTCCTGACGGGCATAAGTGATGATCGTGCTGCGGCTGCGGCTGCCGTAGGGAACACGCGCCGTATCGCCGAAGTATACAATGTTTTCATTCGGGAGTACACGAATCAGCTCTTTGGCAGCGGTGAGTCCGCCCAGTCCCGAATCAAAAATTCCGATCGCATTTTCAGACATCTGATTCAGCCCTCTCAAAAGCGTAGTTAATAAGCTGCTCTACCAGTACACTTCCTGCAAAGCCGTTCTCCGCCATGAGCTTGGGGAACATACTGATGGAGGTGAAGCCGGGCAGGGTATTGATCTCGTTCAGCAGCACTCTGCCGTTATCCGTCACAAAGAAATCTACTCTTGAAAGCCCTGTGCAGCCGATGGAGCGGTATGCCTTGACGGCAGTTTCTCTCACGGTATTTTTGGTTTCCTCGGGGAGCTGTGCGGGAATAAACAGCTTGGAGGCAGCGTTGTTATATTTTGCGTCATAGTCATAGAATTCGCTGGCGGGTGCGATCTCTCCCGGCACGGATGCGATCGGATTGTTGTTGCCCATCACTGCACATTCAATCTCTCTGCCGATGATGTTTTCCTCGATCAGAATACGGGAGTCTTCTTTGATAGCGGTTTCAATGGCCTTTTTAAGTTCTTCGCGGTTGTGTGCCTTACTGACGCCCACCGAAGAACCGGCATTGGAGGGCTTTACGAACACAGGATAGGACGGGAGTGCTTCCTCAGTCTGAGCAATTATTGCGTCGGGGGACTGAATATAGTCAGACGCATAGAACCAGGTGAATTTTGCCTGATCAATGCCGAAATGCTCCAGCAGGATATTGGTCGTGATCTTGTCCATACAAGCGGCGGAAGCCAACACACCGCAGCCCACATAAGGAATACCCGAAAGCTCGAATAAGCCCTGAATAGTTCCGTCCTCGCCGTTTTTGCCGTGGAGCACGGGGAAGATCACATCAAGCTTTATGATCTTGCAGCCGCCGTCCGTAATGACAACAAGACCTCTGACCGAGGGAGCGGGCGCAATGAAGGCGGTGAGGTTAGAGGGGTCGCTTTCCCAGCTTCCGTCCCTGATGGCATCTGTATTGCCCGAGTAAAGGAACCATCTGCCTTTTTTGGTAATGCCGACGGTTACGACTTCATACCTGTCCTTGGGAATCTGCTCGATCACATACGAGGCAGAAACACGTGATACCTCGTGCTCTGATGACTTTCCGCCGAAGATAACGGCTATTTTCTTTTTTTCCACAAAATCACCCTCCGTAAAACTGTTTCCTTAAACATATCATTATATGTAGACGAACATTGGTTTTATGCCGGAATAATAAAATGCAGCAATACCAAATGATGACTGCTTAACATTTAATATAGATAATATATCATATTTTCATGTTTTCTGCAATCGCAAATTCCCGGATTCTTCTGTCCGGACTTTAGAAGATGGGAAAACAAGTGTCAAGCTTTTGTGCAAAGTGCTGAATATGGAGGTAAATTTATGTTTATTTGGAAAAAAGACTTGATTTTTGATTATCGGTGTGGTATCATTTTGTTACAAGTTTGAAACAATTGTAATTCATTTGTAAATAGAGATAAAAAAGATTTCATCAATTCTTTTTTATACTTTGAAGGGAGAAACGATTGACATGAACAGGATCATCAAGAAATCGCTCGCCATTGTTCTGACCGCGGTTATTGCACTGTCCATGCTGATGGGCGGCGCGACAATTGCTCAGGCAGAAACCAGCACCGGCGTAGGTTTGGCAGCGCATGCACTGTTAGCATACAGAGAGGGCTGGCCTTATGTATGGGGCGGCGCTTCCTATGGGGCAGTAGACTGCTCGGGTCTGATCTATTCCTATAACGGTGTAGGCGGCATGAGAACCGATATGCTTGCATCTTCAAGCGAGTGGGGCTATGTCAGCAACGGTATTCCGAATATCCATGGTCTGGGACTTCACCAGCCTGGTCATATCGGCGTATATATCGGTTCCGGTATTGCTATCGATGCAAGAGATACCAATTCCGGTATCGTATACCACAACGTTTACAGCAAGAGCTGGGTGGAGTGGTTCAAGGTTGCCGGTGTGTCTTATCCCCAGAGCGGTTGGGTGCTGCTTGACGGCGATTCCTATTATTATGAAAACGGCGAATACATTGTAAATACATCAAGAACCCTTGACGGTATCACCTATAATTTCGACGGTGCCGGTGTGTCCGATCTTGCACCTCCGTCAAGTGCTTATCAGGCGACCGACTATTCTACCGCTTCGGCAGAAAGTGCACAGCCCGTGCAGACCTATGTAGAGGAATCTTCAACAGAGCCGGAACCGGAACCGGAGCCTGAACCCGAGCCCGAGCCTGAACCCGAGCCCGAGCCTGAGCCGGAGCCAGAACCCGAGCCCGAGCCTGAACCTGAACCGGAGTCAAAGCCGGAATCAAAGCCCGAGTCATCGGTTGCAGAAGAATCCAGCAAGCCCGCCGAAACAAGCAAGCCTGCTGAAACAAGCAAGCCTGAACAGAGCAAGGCAAAGGCAGAAAAACCCGAGAAAACAGAAGAACCTCAGGAGGTCGTTGAGATCATTGCTCAGTATGAGCAGGAGGATACCGATGACAGCAAGACGGTTTCGGCTATCCAGACAAGACTTTATGAACTTGGTTACCTCCGTGAGAAGGCAACAGGCTATTACGGCGGAAACACTGTAGATGCGATCATGCTGTTCCAGAGCAAGAACGGTCTTGAGGTTACCGGTATTACAGACAGCAATACATACAAGGTGCTCAAGTCTGACGAAGCAGAATCCAATTTTGAACTGCTCCAGAACGGTGCGTTCGATGATGGCTCATCGCTTCCTATCACGGCACTCCAGACAAGACTTGCCGAGCTTGAATACTATACCAATGATATCACAGGTTATTACGGCGATGCTACAGCAAGCTCCGTAAAGCTGTTCCAGAGCGATAATGAGATTCAGGCAACCGGTGTTGCAGATCCCAAAACCCAATTGATGATTTTCAGCAGCGATGCTAAGCCCAATCCCAATGCAGGCGGCGTTGTATACGGACAGACAGGCTCACTTGTTCTTGAAATGCAGAAAAGATTGGTTGAGCTGAGATATTTCTCAGGCGTTGTATCAGAGAAATTTGACGATGCCGTACTGGAAGCAGTTCATGCTTATCAGGCACAGGCAGGTCTTGAAGAAAGCGATGTTGTCACAGCAGAGCAGCTTGAAGCACTTCTTTCAGAGGATGCTCCCGAATCAGCCGATTATGATGTGCTCAGATATGGTTATACAGGCGATGATGTTGCACAGCTCCAGTCCAGACTGGCTGCACTCAAGTATTATGACGGCAAGACATCAGGTGTATACAGCAGTGCGGTTGCAGCGGCTGTTGAGAACTTCCAGCGTGATAACGCACTGGAAGCGACCGGTGTAGCTGACGAGGCAACACAGACAGCGATCAAGACAGAAGCACAGAGAGAAAGCACTCACGTAGGTGAGCAGCTTGTACTCCAGACGGTATCCATTTCAGACAATGCTCTTGCAGGTATTGCAGAAGCGGCTGCTGCCGAAACGACCTTTGAGGTTGCAGCAGAGAGTGTCAATACAAGAACCTATGCGGTCGTTGCGATTGTTGCCGTACTTACCTCTCTTTTTGCTCTCGTATTTATTGTAGAGCTTAACAGAAAAAAGAAGGCAGCAGCCAAGGTTGACACCAAGAGTGTACGTTCCAGAAAAATCTGATCAGAATTGCAATTGTTCAGGGGAAGAGATCAACGGATTTCTTCCCCTGTTTTTTTCGGTATGAAACAGCAAAAAACCGCTGCCGAGCATAAAGCTTTGCAGCGGTTTTCAAATAAACAAGAGCTTTGACATAACTGCCAAAGCTCCTTTTGAATCAGTCTGCGTAAACAGAAACCTGCTTGCGATCTCTTCCAACACGCTCAAACTTTACCTTTCCGTCGATGAGAGCGAAAAGTGTGTCGTCAGAACCGCGGCCAACGTTGTTGCCGGGGTGAATGTGAGTTCCGCGCTGCTTTACAAGAATGTTGCCTGCGAGAACTGCCTGACCGTCTGCACGCTTTGTGCCAAGACGCTTGGATTCTGAATCACGGCCGTTCTTTGTAGAACCGCCGCCCTTTTTATGAGCGAATAACTGAACATTGATTCTAAGCATTGTATTACACCTCCATATAGTTTACCTGTAAGTATTCCGGATACTGCTCCTCCGTGGCAATCAGGTGGAGCTTGAAGCCTTCAAGAATATCCCTGCATAATTCTGCGTCCTTATGGGCGACCATCACGAACATTTCACCGTCATCGGCTTCTGCGTCTGCATCAGCTTTAATGATATCGGTAATGGTATTGGCAGTCATATAGGCAGCGGAAGAAACAAAAGCGCAAACAATGTCCTTGCCGCTTTCTGCCATACCTGCATGTCCGCTGATTCTGTAGCCTCTCAGGATACCGTCCTTAGTTACGAAAAAATCCGCACGAATCATGACAAATTATGCGTTGATGGATTCGATCTGTACCTTGGTATATAACTGTCTGTGACCCATCTTGCGCTTGGAGCTTTTCTTGGGCTTGTAGGTAAATACAGTTATCTTCTTACCCTTGCCGGTCTTGAGAACCTTACCGGTTACGGTTGCGCCGTCAACGTAGGGAGCACCTACCTTGAAGCCGTCATCTGTGCTTACTGCAACAACCTTAAAATCAACTGTTGCATCGTTTTCGACGTCAAGCTTTTCTACAAACACTACATCGCCGTTTGTAACCTTATACTGCTTTCCGCCTGTTTCAATTACTGCGTACATATTGACACCTGCCTGTCATTAAACTCGCTGTCGGAGGGCGGAGCTATGCTCACTTAAAAGCCCGCAACATGCGGCTCTATTATCATACCACACCAAATTTTACTTGTCAATAGTGTCACGGAAATCAATTTTGCCGGGCAGTTTTCTCGGGGGAAACCCTTTGTTTGAAAACAAAGGGTTTCCCCCTTCTCGTCTGTCGCCTCGGTCGGTGCTTCTGCCTGCGGCAGAGGTGTCCACCGGACACCCGCCCCCCCCTTCCTAAAAAAACGAACTTTTCGCCCATATCGGATACAGCAAATAGAGCATAATCAGAGAAATATATCGCAGATTTTTAAAAATTGATTTCCGTGGCGCAGAGCCTGCGCCCCTGTGTAGAGTGAATTCGACAAAAAACCAAAATTTTTTTGCTGATTTTTTAAAAATCACTTGACAATATGGATAATAATAGTATACAATGGAACACACTTCCCCTATAAAAGGCAGTTTACAAGCCAAGGAAAGATGTAAGCTGTTTCTTTGGTATATTCTGCCAAAGAAAATTCATGACAATTAGATAGTTTGCCCGACGACAGAGTTTGATGTATGACTGGCAAAATTGAAGATCCGATTTGAAGATTCAGATCGGATTTTTTGTCCCCTTTTTTAATATGCCACAACTAAAGCAATGAGAATTCTCTTGATAACGGGCAGGATATTTTCCCCCCCTGCCGGATATTCGCAGAACCGTGTTATATAATCGGTACACAAGGTGCAGGACAAAGACATTACATATAAAACCACATAGACCACCCGGTTGCCGGGGCGTAGAGTTCGGCAACAGCGACCGTATACGGCTGAAAATAGGCGGGGCGTGATGACCGATACATCAGTACGCAGGAATAAACCGATGGAAAGAAAAAGGAGGTTTGAAACAATGGCTGATTACAGCAAAAAAATTCACTCTGCTATAGAACGAGTGCTGAAAAACGCGGACATTACCTACTTATACAGTGATGAATGGTTCACTTTTCAGTACGGAAAGAAAATTTCCTGTCCGGATTATGAATGCCGCTTTATCCTAATATGGCAATTCATCACCGACCTCTATAGGTCGGTGATGAATTGCCAGTCAGCCGCAAGGCTGACTTTTTTGTTGAC
>CACYDW010000161.1 GCA_902773325.1 uncultured Ruminococcus sp. | reverse complement strand
TTTTAGTGGTTGCGGAGGCAGGATTTGAACCTACGACCTTCGGGTTATGAGCCCGACGAGCTACCATGCTGCTCCACTCCGCGATATTCAGTTGTATCTCTTCTGGAGTACTTGTCTATTATAGCACCATGTTATATGGTTGTCAATAGTGAATTTGAAATCTGAGACAAAATGTTTGCAAAAAATTTATGAACAAAAGGCGCGGCTTATGTGCAGAATGTCATAGACAGGGATGCGGCCCGGTATGTTTTCGCGCAGATGCGGTGCGGGGGCTGCATAAGGGATATCCGTGTCTGCGCAGAAGCCTTTAACAGTATGGAAGAGAAGCCTTACAAGAATAGTATATGTCCGGAAAATGAAAAAATGCGTTACTGATCAGTTTTTTTTGGTGAATGTTCCGTTTGTCTGTAAAAAATTCAAGCAAAAATTCAGGCGAAAATTACAGGTTAGACATAGTTTGTTAATATTTCCATTGTATAATAAAAATATTCCAAAGGATAACTGCATAGTCAGAACAACAGGAAGTTGTCATAAGCTTTTCGGGAGAGCAATATGCTTTCCTTAGTTCAGAATATTTTTTTGATGCAGTACGGCTGTGGGCTGGGGGTGAAATGATTGAAAATCTTATTAGCAGACCCCGACAGGGATTTTTTGACCGTGTTCAAAAAGGTGTTTGAGTCAGCAGGAAATGACGTTACGGCGGTATTTGACGGCACACAGGTGATTACGAAAGCAGCCGGTCATGGTTACGATCTGGTGATTCTCAGCCGCAGTATTCCGAGTGTCGACAGCAGCAATCTTGTAGAAATGATGCATAAGTCCTGTGTACCTGTCATCCTTCTGCTTCGCGGCAGTATCAATTCGGAGCTGTTGCTTGATCAGGCTGTCGCGAATTCGCATATCAGTTTTCCGTTTTATCCGGATGACCTGCTCCGTCTTGTCGATGAGGTGATGGAAAAGCTGCATACACCGGAAAAAATCCGGTTTGAAGATGCGGAGCTTTCCGTGTCGGATTTTGAGCTGTCCGGCGGAGTGAGGGTGACAAACGAGGAGATCAACATCATACGGACATTGACCGCCCATGAACCTATCTATGCCGGCCGCAGTGAACCCTATATCAGCGCACTCAACAACAAACTGGAAAGGCTCAACAAAAAAACGCGGATCCGGTATATCATGAAAGAAGGATACAGGTTGGTGACAAATTATGAATAAGGCAAGAAAGCGATTTGTATTATTTGCCGAGACGGCAGTGATTGTCCTGCTAATGGTGCTTCTTACGGTGATCAATGTTGTCAATTTTGCAATGGCAACGGAAGATGCCGATATCATTACCGGAAATATAGCGGCTGCCAACGGCTATCTTGAGGGTGACAAAGCTTTGCGGGAGGGCGATGATGCAGTTCCCCCTGACAACGGCACAAATACACCACCGGATAATGATACGGATATATCCCCACAGCAGCCTGATCAGGTCAATGCAAGTATTCCGGAGCCGCCTGCGATGGTGTCGAACGACAACAGCGGACGAACCGTTCCGATGGCAGAATCCGACAACGATACGTCACAGGGTAATGCCGATAACGGGAACGCAGCAAAAAGACCGCCTGTCGGCAGAAAAAACTGGGGCGGGTTTGGCTCCATGGGTGTCAATTCTCCCGATATTTTTTCTTCGGTGCGGTATTTTACGTTTTCCTTTGATAAAAAAGGCAATGCCGAGCAGGTAGCCTTCAAAATATCGGCAGTCGATGAGAGTGAAGCACAGCAGTGGGCGGAAAAGCTGCTCGATGCTGCTCCTACGGGCTGGACAAACCTTACTTACCGCTATCGCGTTTATTCTGTCAAGGGCAAAACGTATGTTACGGTGATCGACCAGGGAAGAGAACTGCTGCCGTCATACCGTATTCTGATCATATCTGTATGCGGCGGACTGGTTCTGATCATATTGAGCTGGCTTTGTCTGATACTTGCGGGCAGAAGGCTCTTTATGCCGCTTGAAGAATCCGACAGAAAGCAGAAGCAGTTTATAGCCAATATCGAGAGTGATTTTAAGGTTCCGCTTACGGTCATCAGTGCCAATACGGAGCTGATGGACAAGGAAAACGGTCCGTCTGAATATACCGGTGCGATCAACAAGCAGGTGAGAAAGATGACGGCTGTTGTGAAGGAGCTTTCAGAGCTGTCTGTGTTTGATGACAGTGATCTTGCAGTATCAAAGGTCAATCTCTCCGATCTGCTGAGTATTGCAATCGACAAACAGCGCAGCAGCATGGAGGCAAGAGGAATCGCACTGGAAACCGATATCGCACCCGATATCATGATCAAGGGTGATGAGGGTGTGCTGAAAAGAGCGTTTGCCGAAATGGCAGAGAACACTGTTAAATTTGCCGATACAAAGGGGGGCTTCCAGCTCCGGAAAACCGACAGCAGGATCATTATCAGGCAAACTAACGATACCGCCCTGCCGGGCGGCAGCATCGATCAGATCTTCGACCGCTTTACCACACTTGAAAACGCTGCGGGCAAGCAGGGTGTAGGACTGGGACTTTCGTATGTCAAGGATGCTGTCAAGGCACATAACGGCAGGGTCAGCGCAAGGGTCAATGACGGCATATTCACCTTGCAGATCGACCTGTAAGTAAGGAGGTGAGGGTATGGCAGCTGTATCAAATCCCGTTGTTGTGATGAAGCGCTATGAAATGAAATATATCATGACGCCCGAACAGACCGCGTATTTCAAAAAAGCGGTCGAGGAACACATGAAAATAGATAAGTTCGGTCTGATCTCGATCGCTTCTCTGTATTATGATACCCCGAATTACAGGCTGATCAGAGCCTCGGTAGAGAAGCCGCTGTTCAAGGAAAAAATCAGGCTTCGCTCCTACGGCCTTGCAACGGACACCTCTCCGGTGTTTCTGGAGCTGAAAAGAAAGGCTTACGGAATTGTCTATAAAAGGCGCGTACAGTCTACCATACCTCTGGTGCAGAAGTTTTTCGACTGTGAGGGCGATATATGTGCGGGCGGACAGATCAACAAGGAGATTACTACATTCCGGGACTATTATCAGACACTCGTGCCTGCCTGCATGATTATCTACGACAGAATCGCCTACTTTGAGCCGGACGGTGACCTGCGTCTGACGATCGACCACAACCCCCGCTACCGCTTTGAGGATTTAGACCTGACAGTGTCGATGGAGGGGGAATCTCTGCTCAGGGACGGCTATACCATACTGGAGGTCAAGGTGCAGCAGGCAGTGCCGCTGTGGCTGTCGGAGATTCTGACAAAGGGCAGAATCTACAAGGGCAGCTTCTCAAAATACGGCGAGGCATACAGGCAGCAGCTTCTGAAAGTAAGATGAGCCTGCGCGGCTTTGAAAGGACAGATATACAACAGAAAGGAAACAGAATTATGTTTGATTCGATTTATTCAGCATCGGTTATGGCATCGGAATTTTTTATCATGATGGCGGCATCCCTGATTACCGGATTTGTGTATTCATGGATCATGTCGTTCCGTATCAGAGCCAAAAAACGCTTTTTTATGGTGACAGCGATCATACCGTTTATTGTAGCGGCGGTCATCACCTTTGTAAACGGCAATATCGGGGCAGGAGTGGCTGTCGGCGGTGCGTTTGCACTGATACGCTTCAGGAGTGCGCCGGGAAGCTCCGATGAGATCGTGGCATTGCTGGTTGCGATGGGTTCCGGCATTGCATTTGGTATGGGCTATGTTGCCTATGGCGTGATCATACTTCTGGTACTGGCACTGTTTTATGTACTGCTTTCCCTGCTGCCGGTCTTTGAACACAAGAGTATGACACAGGAACGACTGCTCAGGATCACTATTCCCGAATCACTGGAATACTCCGATGTATTCAAGGATACCTTTGAGCACTATCTGGTGTACTATGAGAATGCAGGTGTCAAGACTACCGGAATGGGCTCTATGTTCAGACTGTCGTTCAAAATCCAGATGAAGGATATTACGGAGGAAAAGGCATTTATTGACGAGCTGAGAACCAGAAACGGCAACCTCGAAATTGCCATTCTGCCCTATACGGAGCAGACAAATCAGCTTTGATCAGGCTTTATGCTGAAAGGAGAGAGCATTATGCGTAAAAAAGGAATGGCAATTTTCATGGCAATGCTGCTGTCGGTCTGCTGTCTGACAGCGTGTGACAACGGCGGAACAGAAGCATCAGGCGGCGGTTCATCAACGGGTACGGTGAGTACATCGTCTGTATCGGACGGCAGCAGCACCGCTGAACAGTCAAGCACGGCTGTTGATACCGGTGATATGTTTGCTGATGGTGACTACAATGATGTGACCGGTGAGAATGCCAATGCGGAGATCACACTTTCGGGCAGTCAGGGAACGATTTCGGATACCACAAGAGGTTCTTCGGGCAGTACCGTGACGATCACCTCCAAGGGTACATACAGGATCACCGGAAGCTCGGAGGAGGTTACGATCGTTGTCAATGACGATCAGCAGTCGGGAAATATTTATCTGATACTCGATAATGTTACCATGAAGAATTCCGCTACTGCCTGTATCAATGTTCAGGCGGCGGATAAGGTGATCATCCAGTGCGTGGGCAATAACAGCCTTACCATGACGGCAGGCGAAGCGGACGGCAAGATTGACGGAGCGATCTATTCCAAGGACGATGTTACCATCAACGGCAGCGGTACACTCAGTGTTAACTCTGCGCTGCACGGTATCGTTTGTAAAGCCGATCTGAAGATTACGGGCGGCACACTCAACGTCAATGCGGATTCCGTTGGTATTCAGGCGGACAATTCCGTAAGAATCGGCGGTGGTAAGACAACCGTTATTTCGGGACATGACGGTGTGAAGCTTGCTGACAGCAAGAATTCCAGCTTTTTCTGTATGCAGGACGGTACGCTGACGATCGAAGCAGGCTATGACGGCATTTCGGTCAAAGCGGATTCCGGTAATTCAGCCGACTTCACGGGCTATACCGCGCTCAACGGCGGTAAACTCACGATCACTGCGGGTGGCGGTTCGGATAACTCCAAGAACAGCAGTACCTCACAGAAGGGAATCAAGTGCGATGGTCTGATCAGCTTTGCGGGTACAGAGGTGACGGTGTCCAGTGCCGATGACGCTGTTCACGGCAATGCCGGTATCACGGTGGATTCCGGCACACTCTCACTTTCAAGCTCCGATGACGGCATTACGGCAAGCGGCGACCTGACGATCAACGGCGGCACGATCAATGTATCGAAGTCCTATGAGGGTCTGGAAGCATACAACATCACCATCAACAGCGGTGATATCCGTGTATATTCCAGCGACGACGGCTTCAACTGTGCAGGCGGCTCTGATACGTCCTCTTCGGGCGATGATATGCCGGGCAGGTGGTCAAGTGCCGGCAGTGATGCAAAGCTCACCATCAACGGCGGCACGGTCTATGTCAATGCCAACGGTGACGGTCTGGATTCCAACGGCTCGATCTATGTGACGGGCGGTACGACCATTGTAGAGGGTCCTACGGGCGACGGCAACGGTGCGCTTGATGCGGGTGACGGTGCAGACTGTGTGGCAAGCATTACGGGCGGCACGGTACTGGCGATCGGTTCAACGGGTATGGCAGTGAACTTTGATGCCGGAACACAGTGCTCGGGTCTTGTATCGCTTTCCGGAGCAAGCGGCACGACCATTACCGTAGATGACGGCTCCGGATTCAGCTTTGAAGCCACCAAGAGCTTTGCGTGTGTGGTATATTCTTCTCCGGGTATGACACAGGGCAATTCCTACACTGTAACGGCAGGTTCGTCGACTGCTTCTCTGGACTTTTCCTCAGGACTTTATCCTAATATGGCAATTCATCACCGACCTCTATAGGTCGGTGATGAATTGCCAGTCAGCCGCAAGGCTGACTTTTTTGTTGAC
>CACYDW010000160.1 GCA_902773325.1 uncultured Ruminococcus sp. | reverse complement strand
TTGGGGGTGCGGGTGTCCGGTGGACACCTCTGGCGCAGACAGAAGCGCCGACCGAGGTGACAACCGAGAATCAGAGCCCCAATATTAGGTCGTTGACTATAAAAAGAGGAAGAAATATGAAAAAGAAGAAAAAAGCCGTCTATCAGATGTCGGATTCATGGATTGTGGGCGCACTGCTGACGCTGGTGGGCGGCTATCTGGACGCTTATACCTATATTGCGCGGGGCGGTGTGTTTGCAAACGCTGAAACCGGCAACATCGTATTGCTGGGTGTATCGCTCTGTCAGGGTAATTATCTAAGATCGCTGGGTTATTTTGTTCCGATCGCTGCCTTTATGTTGGGCGTGTTGGTGTCGGAGCTGATACGAAGACACGCTGACCGCTCGTTTTTTCACTGGCGGCAGACGGTTGTTCTGTTAGAGATCGCAGCGGTCATCATTTCGGCACTGCTGCCGCAGGAGGGCAGCTTCAACATGGCGGCAAACGTACTGATCGCGTTTGTATGCTCCCTGCAGGTGCAGAGCTTCCGCCATATTGAAGAGATCTCCTGCGCCACGACCATGTGTACAGGCAATCTGAGAAGCGGCACGGAATGTCTTGCAAAATACCGCGAAACAGGCGACAAAAAAAGCCTGCGAAGCGGTCTGAAATACTATGCGGTCATACTGCTCTTTATTGCAGGTGCTGCAGTAAGCTCTCTGATCACACCGCTGTTCAACGAAAAATCAGCTGTTTTTTGTGCAGTGGTACTGCTTGCCGTACTGGTTCTGATGTTTGCAAAGCCCGAAACAGCCGACAGCCGTGCATAGTTTCCAAAAACCTCATACAAACAGGCAGAGCCTGCACGTCCCTTCATGGGAGGTACAGGCTCTGCTTTCATATTATGCCGTTTTGATCCGGTACAAGCGGCATCTGCTCATAAGCTGCTAAGCATTATTCGAGTATTCTGTCCGGATCGTCATAGGCGGCTGTATCAGGGTCAGCAGTGCTGCTTCCCGTTCCGCTGTTTTCCGTGCCGTCCGAAAGGACAAAATGATATTCATCGAATTCCATTTCATACATTCCGGTCATGGCTTTTTTCAGCGATTCCAGCAGAAGCTCCTCGCCGATGCTGTCGTAATACTGTTCCAGCTCCTTCGATACGGTCAGCGTATAGATGAAATAATCACCGACTGTATAGGTCGCTGTTTCCATACCGTCCAGCTCGGAATATTCCACAGTTCCGTTGTCATCGATTTTAGCGGAGATAAAACGAACCTCACCGCCGATATGGTTTTCCTGCTTCCATAAATCAAAAACGATTTCGGGTGAAGCATCTGCCGTAACCGTCTTTTGCTCCAATTTTCCCTCTCTGACATAATACACATTCAGAGTGATCTGCTCCAGAGCGCTGTCCGATGAGTCCTCCTGTACCGGTGCGTTTTCAGAAACCTGTGAGTTCTCCGATACCGCCGGCACGATGCCGGAGCCGTCCCCGGACACCAGTGCGCTGTTGTTCTGATTCATATTCCCTAAGAGCATTACCGCCGCACATGCGAACACTGCACACGCTGCAAGAGAGCTGATCTCTATAATCAGCCTTCTGCGGCTTCTGAGCGGTTTCTGAGCCATTTCTACTGCCTGATCGTTTACATTGCCGATGCTCTCAAATAAATCCAGTTCTGTCATAATAATTCCTCCGTTTCAAGATGCTTCTTCATTTAAAAATTTTTTACGAAAACTCAGAATTGCTTGAAATATCACTTACATTACATTATAATAACAACTATAGGATTTTACATCAAAAAAGGAGATGCGAACCATGAAAGATCATAAAATATCAAAACGGCTGATCGTTGCCGTACTTGCAGGCACAATGGTATTCTCTGCTGTAATGGCAGGCTGCAGCGACAGCGGCAGTGAAAAAAACGGCAATGCATCGGTCACCGGAAGCTCCGCGGAAAGCACCGAAAACAACAGCGGCACTTCCGATACAGATAGTGCGAATACCGAAGAAAGCAGCACCGAAGAAGACAGCACCGACTCTGAAAGCGATGATAACTCCGGAGCAGACGCTGCGTTCAGCGGAACCTGCGGTGAAAACCTCACATGGGTGTTTAACGAAAGCGGCGAGCTTGTCATCAGCGGCACAGGCAAAATGAATGATTTCGTGTATTCAACCGATCAGCCATGGTGTGATCATCATGATGATATCTTTACGATCGTGATAAAAGACGGTGCTGCAAGCATCGGAGATAATGCTTTCAATGACCTTGACCGGCTGGAAAGCGTCACTATTCCCGCCAGCGTGACCTCGGTCGGAAGCAGAGCATTCTTTATGTGTGATCGTCTGGAAAGCATCACCCTTCCCGACGGTATTACAAGCATTGGTGAACATACATTCGGCAACTGCATGGGTCTGACCAGCCTGAGAATTCCCGACAGCGTTACCAGCATCGGAAGCTGGGCTTTTGCGGGCTGCTCCAATCTGACGGAGGTCAACATTCCCGACGGTGTTACAACGATTGAAGACAGAGCGTTCTTTGGCTGCGGAATGTCCGATATCACCATTCCCGAAGGTGTTACAAGCATCGGAGATAAGGCATTCAACAGCGCGGGTCTGACGATCCACGGAAAAAGCGGTTCTTGTGCCGAAACCTATGCACAAGAAAATGGAATACCGTTCAGTGCTGAATGATGATATACTGTCAAAAGGCAGGGAATTTTTGATTCCCTGCCTTTTTTGTCTGACGGATCATACATTTCCTTCCGGCATACCCTGCTGCGTTGAAACACGGTCTGAATAGCTGTACTCTTTTTGTATCAGTAATGAACCTAATACTAATATCAAATAGACCTGACGACAATCTTTGGTGTTAAATTCCGCATAGCATCGTTGTCATCCTTGCTTGGCTGCCGTATTTCAAGGGAGTGCAACGCAGTGCAGGGCAAATCAAACAAGCAGAAATGAAAAGTTATTGATGAACAGTTCCTCAGACTATATTGATGATACCGGTCAAATTTGTACATCTTTACTTTCTCTCCAAGTGCAAGCTTTTTACTCTGTTTCCGCATTTTTCTTTGCACTTATTATACCATATTTTACACCGAAACTCTACTGTTTATCAGCTTTTCATAACTTTTGGAGGAAAAAAACAGACACTAAACAGAACCACTAATGTTTCTATGGGGAAAAAGCAGAATAGCAAATCACTATTCACTATTTTTCCTGCAAGGGGTGCGGGTGTCCGGTGGACACCTCTGCGCAGCAGAGGCACCGACCTTGGCAACAGACGAGAACGGGGGATAACCCTTTGTTTTCAAACAAAAGGTTTCCCCCGAAAAAACTGTCCGGTATAATTGTCTGTTTATGCTTTCTGATTGTCGGGAATCACAGCGTCCCTGAGATAAGAAGCAGGACCGATCATACAGCCTGTGCCGATCGTTGTTTTGCCGATAATGATGCTTGCGGGGAGAATCAGCGTTCCCGCACCGATCACGGCTTCAGTGCCGATCATAACACCGTCGCTGCAAGGAATATTGACACCGTTTTCCATGTGCCTTTTCAGAATACGTCTGCGGGCGATCTCGTTCAGATCGGCAAGCTGGATACAATCGTTTGCGCCGAGAACGGAATCCGCATTGTCGGCCTTGAATGCGGCTGCTGTGCCCCCGCTGCTCTTGATGACTTCAACGGTATCGGTCAGGTAGTATTCACCTGTGGTTTCGTGCCGGATAATTCCGGAAAGCGCATCGATCAGGGCATCACAGCCGAACCAGTATGCGCCTGAGTTGACCTCGTGCAGCTTTCTGATCTCGGGTGTTGCCTCCTTTTCCTCCACAATACGGTCGAGAAGCTGATCGTCCCGACGGACAATTCTGCCGTAGCCCTTGGGGTTGTCTACCTCTGCTGAGATCACGGTACATTGTGCGCCAGCGGCAAGATGGCTTTCAAGGGCATTTCTGATGGTATCACTGCCGATGAACGGGGCATCGCCGTTGAGGATCAGCACACTGCCGCCGCTGTGCCTTCTGATAAATTCACCCGCTGTCATGACCGCGTGACCCGTGCCGAGCCGTTCGGACTGGAACACGGTTTCTGTCTTTACTTCATCGCTGATCTCCTGCAAATAGGCTTCAAGATACTCCCGCTTGCTGCCGGTCACAACGCAGATATCGTCTATGCCCGCCCCGAGCAGTGCGCTGATGACCCATCGTATCATCGGCTGAAACAGCACCTCGCTGAGAGCCTTGGGACGGTCGGACTTCATGCGTTTACCTTCGCCGCCGGCGAGTATGACCGCACACACTTGTTGATTCATGGTTCGCTGCCTCCTGTTGTCAAGCTGCTTTGCTGACGGTCATGCTTCGCTCTGAGCTGCATTTTCGTCAAAAAGCTTATATTGTGATTTTCCGTGTCGTTTTACGTAGTAGAGCATCTGGTCTGCTCTGTTGAGTGCAAGCTCAAATTCCTCTCTGGAACCGCCTGCGAAGGGTGCTATGCCAATGGAACAGGATATTTTCTTCTCGTCCGGAATGACGATATCCTTTTTTAGCTTGGTTCTGATCTTTTCCACAAAGCCGTCGCTGATCTCCCGATAGATCTGTGCGGCGAAGTCGATGCCGTCCTGCGAGGTCTTGTTATACAGCAGAACGATGAACTCATCGCCGCCGTATCTTACGGCAAGACCGTTCCCCTGCGACATACGCTTGACGAGCTTTGCAAATGTCACCAGCACCAGATCGCCTACCTCGTGCCCGAAGGTATCATTATAGTACTTGAAGTTATCAAGGTCGATATACAGCAGTACGTTATTTTTGTTATTGCCCTGTGAGCAGATAATGTCGGTCTGCTGGCTGAAGCCGTTGCGGTTGGTGATGCCCGTAAGATGGTCTGTGACCGCCGACTGCTCTAATTTGCGGTTCATGCGTTCGATCATCAGTCGGTTGTCGATCCTTCTGATCATTTCGCAGAACTGACTGAACGCGAATTTGAGTATCATCAGGTCGTCCCCGTCAAGAAAAATACGGCTGCCGACAGTCCGCCGCTTGATACGGACATATCCGAGGAAAACGGCTTCAATGCCCGATTCCTCCATCATGGGAATGCCGATGATGGTCATAATGGGCTTGCCGCCGAAGATTTCCATGACCGGCATGAACTGTGTGAAATTCTTGTCAATGCGGTTGGACAAAAACGCCTGTTTGTATGTGCGGAAGAAATCGAAGATCCTGTCGAATTCATCATCGGATAATTCCATACCCTCCTCGTCCATCATACACTCACGCTTATTGCTGATGCGGCGGAGTACGATGATACCGTCTATATTGTAGCTGTTTTTGATGACGGTGGAGGTGTTGAAATACAGATCGTCCACGGTCATGTTTTCGCGGCTGATGGCTTCCTGCAAAACCGTGAGGAATTTGATATCCCTTTCGCGCTTATCCAGCTTTCTTTCCGTAGCGGCATGGCGCGTGATCTGGGTGATCTGTTCCAGCGGCAGATGATCCTCCTGCTTCATGATCGGCTCGGTGCTGCGCGCATGATGCTCCTTGAAATAGATCATCCGTTGCTTTTTGCGTTCCATGCCTTCCTGTTCACAGAAGCGTATCGCCTCGTCGATGGTGTTTTCGGCTTCGGCGTCCATACCCTCCTTCAGGTATAGGCCTGCAAGCTCGGTGTAATAGATTGGCATGGCAAAAAACAGGGAACTGTGGGAAATTTTTGCGCGTTCCTTGGCTTTTTCAAATTCCGAAAAGCTCAGGCGGGAGTTGCCTTCACACTTATAGAGCATACCCTTGAGCAGATAATACAGAAGCAGATCCTCGTCCCATATACCGTCGCTGGCTTCTTTCAGTACCATGATCATGTGTTCCACGATGGTTTCCATTTTGCTCAGGTAATAATAGCTGTTGTAATATTCCTGCTGATAATAGCAGCTCAGTCCGATAATGCTGTAGAGCTTGATGGTGCTGCATGAGCCGATGGAATGGTAGTGCAGCTCCTTCATCATTTTCAGTATCAGCTCTACCACGGCAATAGCGCCCTGATAGTTTTCCGATACGAAGTGCACCATGGCGACATTATAGAGCGAATCCATGACATCATCGGGCTTTTCAAGCTCTGTGAGATTCACGACGCTTTGTATGAGATAGGAGTGTGCTGTTTCAAAATCCTCCAGAATAATGCTGTTATAGCCAAGACCTGCCAGCATGTGGGATTCCCGCAGCAGATTGGGCTTGCTCAGTACGTCAAGCCGTTTTTTGTACATTTCCCTTACAAACCGATGATATCCCGAACGGGAATAGAGTATAATATTTTTCATATAGGCATTGAGCAGGAAATTTTCGTTGCCGATCTCTGTTCCAAGCTGTATGCCGAGGTCGAAATAGTGGGGCTTTCTGACGCCGAGAGCAATATCGCGCACGGTGTCCTTGTCGTTTTCAAAGCCGAACACATAGATGTAGGCGAGGAAATTGAGAAAGCCGTAGTTTTTTGCCTGCTCTACCACATCGCTGTCACATTTATCCTTGAAATCATATTCAAAAATATCCTTGCCGATACCGCAGCGGATCGACCACAGCAGCACCTTCGCCTTACACGCAAGAAAGCTGTCGCTCAATTCGTTGGCGATGTCGATACATTTCTGACAATACTCCTTAGCAATGTCAATATGAGAAGCGATCATACGCACCTTGGCGTAGGTGTAGAAATAGGTATAGCGCATATAGAGGTCGGGGCTGACATGACACTGCAAATTCGTGAGTTTATCGCACATGACCAGCGACTGGTCGACATTTCTGAAGCTCATATCGATCAGTACGGCTAAAAGAATATAGCGGATATGCTCATTCTTTTCAAGCTTGACAGTTTTTTCATCAATGCGGCTGAGGATATTGTTCATGTAATAATAGGCATCTTCCAGAGAAAACGTATAGTACATATTTTTCATCTTGAGAAGGTATTCCTCGGCAAAAGCCTTGTCAAACCAGAACTCGTCCTGAACGTCCATGGTTTTTTCGGTATCAAGCCGCCCCCACTCCAGCTGGAGATCCTGATTAGAAACGGACTGGAGCAGTTCGTTCCACACCTGCTTTTTATAGTCGGTGATGATGAATTCATCATTATACATCAGTACGGCATGGATATTCATGAACTGATCGACAATTGTTCTCAGAAGCTTGATCGTGCTGTAGGGTGCAAGGTGGAGCTTTGAGATGATCAGTATCAGATGGCGCTCCTTCGAGATGAATTCCAGTATCCTGCTGATATTCTGCATCATTCTGAACGCTTCATAGGGGATCTCAAAATACATGACGTCCTCTTTGCGGGAGCAGTAGCCGTCACGTATCAGACCGGCAAGCGTTTCTATGTGCATGGAATACACATTGCATTTTCTCAGGAAATCCTCGGCGGACATCACATCTTTATAATATGTGCCGTAGCACTGGCGGATCCACTGTAAAAAGGGCGCATAGGAGCTGTGCATATCGTGCATGGCATACTCGTGATACAAAAAGACCTTATCATCCGTTTTATCGACCCTTGCAAGAATCTCGTCCTTTGTAATATCCAGCGTATTATAGTGCTTGATAAAAATGATACTCTTATTCTGTTTTTCAACATACGAAGCGACAACGCTCTGAACATAGGTTTTAAAATCCATACGATCATTCCAATTACAATAATAGTTTCCGGCACGTGGGAATATGTGTCGGTTTCCGTTCAGACTTCCGTCTGCACGGAGAAAACGGAATACAGATGCTTACAAATATATGATCATTTTGAATATATTATATCATAATCCACAACTATTTCAATACTTTTTGTTAAATAAGCACGGAACAATTCCGATTTCTTTGCGCTGCCTGCGGCGGCGGGTATTGCATTTTATCCTAATATGGCAAGAAGACACCGACCTCTATAGGTCGGTGATGAATTGCCAGTCAGCCGCAAGGCTGACTTTTTTGTTGAC
>CACYDW010000159.1 GCA_902773325.1 uncultured Ruminococcus sp. | reverse complement strand
TCAACAAAAAAGTCAGCCTTGCGGCTGACTGGCAATTCATCACCGACCTATAGAGGTCGGTGTCTTCTTGCCATATTAGGATAAACTGGTCAATCATTGCAGATGTCGTATACAATGAAATGGATGATTTTATCGCATCGGTTGAAGAATTGGCAGATTGAGGAACTCCTTTCGATGATTTGCATGAATCCAACAGCAGCCCGCGAAATATTGCTTTTTCAGTACATTCATACAGAAGCAAAAATCCTGTCACGTAAGTGGCAGGATTTTTTATGATTCAGATTTACCGCCTTAGCTGTCCGGCGGCACGTGATAGCTTTTCCCGCTGCGCTGTTCATTCTACATGGAACATGGTATTGGCAGTAACGGTAAACCCTGCGGCAAATAACAATACGCACAGCAGCATTTGTCCGCCCTGTGCCGTTCCGGGGAACAGGTCATATACCGATGCTAAAACAAATCCCGCTATCATCATATAGGTCGGCGAGGGGTAACGGGTCATGGCACGGTCAAGTATCCTTGTGAGCAGCAGTACACCCACCGCCGTTCCCGCTCCGAGCAGTGCAAGACAGGGGATATCCAAAGCCGAGATCGCACCCAGTACCGTTTCATATAAGCCGAGCATGAGAAGTACGTGTGAGGTGCTGATACCCGGCAGTATCAGTGCTGCCGCTATCACCACGCCGCACAATACAAGCTTGATCCCGCCTATGATGCCGCTGTCCGCGAACGAAAAGCCCGCTGCCGACATTTGTCCGATTGCCAGCGATAATAAAATCCCCACTCCCGCAAACAAAACGCAGCCGAGCCTTCGCTTCGTCAGCTCCGCTTTTCTGACCATCAGCGGTACACTGCCGAGAATGGCACCCATAAACAAATATGCCGACTCCATCGGATATGATCGTGTGATACGCAGCACAGCACCGGAAAACAGCACCATTCCTATCAATCCGCCCAATGCCGCCTCCGCTAAAAAAATAATATTCTGCCTGAATTGCCCCCAAAGCTGCGATACCGCCCTGACAAGCCTGTCATAGATGCCGATCATGATCGCCGTAGTACCGCCGCTCACACCGGGTATCAGCATAGAAGCACCGATCACCGCACCGCATAACACATTCTTTGCCGCCGGGGCTATAGCCCGCAGTCTGATTCTGATATTCTGTTCCGTAGCAAATGTCACTCCTCCCGCATCGGGCACTTATACTGAATTCTATGCCGGGATATGTGAAATCATTCATCAGACGCAGCGACCCTGAAAAAGCGGCTTCGTATTTCCGCAAAGAATCGTACAATTCCGTGTAATTTTGTATAAAATTATTCTTGTATTTCACGGGATTTTGTTGTAAAATAATAATCAATCCATTACAGTGAAGGAGCGTGTCATTTATGAAACGAGTAGGAATACTTACCAGCGGCGGCGACTGTCAGGGACTGAACTCTGCCATCAGAGGTGTTGCCAAGGGACTTTATGAATACTACGGCAAGAAAGTAGAAATTTACGGTATCATTGACGGCTATAAGGGACTTATCAACGGCGAATACAAGCTGATGAAGCCCGAGGATTTCTCGGGTATCCTCACAAGAGGCGGTACGGTATTCGGCACATCAAGACAGCCCTTCAAGCTCATGCGCGTTATTGATGAATCCGGTGTTGACAAAGTTGCCGAGATGAAAAAGCACTATGCCGAAATGAAGCTCGACTGTCTGGTCGTTCTGGGCGGCAACGGCACACACAAAACTGCCAACCTCCTCGCAGAAGAGGGTCTGAACGTTGTTTCCATGCCCAAAACCATTGACAATGATATCTGGGGTACGGACGTTACCTTCGGATTCCAGAGTGCCGTGGATATTGCTACCAACGTTATTGACTGTATCCATACCACCGCCACCTCACACGGCAGAGTATTTATTGTGGAATGTATGGGTCATAAAGCCGGCTGGCTGACCCTTCATGCAGGTGTTGCGGGCGGTGCAGACGTCATTCTCATTCCGGAAATCCCCTACCACATCGACAAGGTTATCGACTGTATCAAAAGCCGTACCAAGTCCGGAAAGACCTTCTCTATTTTAGCTGTTGCAGAGGGTGCTGTTTCTGCCGAGATCGCCGAGCTGCCCAAAAAGCAGAAGAAGGAAGCTATGGCAAACCTGATGTACCCCTCGATCTCCTACAAGATCGCACACGAGATCGAAGAAGCAACCGGACAGGAGACCCGCGTTACCGTTCCCGGTCACTTCCAGAGAGGCGGCAGTCCCGATGCGTATGACAGATTCATCACGACTCAGTTCGGCGCTGCCTGTGCAAAGCTCATCATCAAGGAAAAATACGGCTTCATGACCGGTATGGTCAACGGCAAGGTCGTTCCTGTACCGCTGAGTGAGGTTGCCGGCAAGCTCAAGAGCGTTCCGACAGACTCCAAGATCATCAAAGCCGCCAAGGATATCGGCATCTGCTTCGGCGACTGATATCCGTTCAGATCATCTTGCCCGAACCGGCAAGCCTATGACACAGGAGGAATGTATGTCAGACACAGAAGTAAACACCGCTGCTGTCGGTGAAAACAATATTATCATGCGGGAAAGAAAACGCTGGGGCTTTTTCGGCATACCGTGGACATTCACCAAGTACACCCTCATGACAAAAAAACTTGTCATCACACAAGGACTGTTCAAAAGCGTAGAAAACGAGATCCTGCTTTACCGTGTGGTAGATATCAGCTATTCCCGCACCCTTTCGCAAAAGCTTTTCCGGCTGGGCACGATCCATGTCTATTCTCACGACAAAACATCTCCCGAACTGGAAATCAAAAATATCAGACATTCCCGTCAATTCAAGGATACACTTTCAGATGCCGTTGAAAAGGACAGAATCCGCATGAAAATGCGCCAAAGCGAACTGATCGACTCCCATTTCATCCCCGACGACTACGATGACTCCCCCAACGACCTCTGATCCCCCTCCACTTCATTCTCCGCCGCCTGCCCAATTCTTTCGCGCAGGCGGCTTTTGTTGGGGCTCTGGTTCTCGTCTGTTGCTTCGGTCGGTGCTTCTGCTGTGCAGAGGTGTCCACCGAACACCCGCAGCTTTTTACTATGCAAGTAAATGAAACAGAAAAAGAACTTTTTCTATGGGGATAAAGCAAAATAGATTTCAAACAGGAAAATCAATTTTCAAAAATCTACAGTATACCTCTCCACTTTTGCTTTATTTGCTGTATCAGATATGGGCGAAAAGTCCGTTTTTTTAGGAAGGGGGTTCGGGGGGATAACCCTTTGTTTTCAAACAAAGGGTTTCCCCCCCGAGAAAACTGCCCGACAACATTGATTTCCGTAGATTTCAATAACACGGGGTTTACAAAAGGGAAAGGGTTTGTTATAATGCGTTGATAGGAGGAATATTTTCCGCAGGGATAATAAAGTGTCTGATTTTTATTGGAAAAGAGTGAAAGAAAACAAAATGATCTATGCAGAACATCTCAGAAAAGAATTCAAGAAGATCGTAAAAGAGCCGGGATTGAAAGGCAGCTTCAAAGCACTGTTCCGTCCGCAAAAGGAAATCATCGCAGCGGCTGACGATATTTCCTTCCATGTGCCGAAGGGTGAAATACTTGGCTTTATCGGTCCGAACGGTGCGGGAAAATCAACCGTCATCAAAATGCTGACCGGTATCCTCACACCAACATCGGGGGAATGCCGCATTAACGGCAAAGTACCTCAGGACGACCGAAAAAACTATGTCAAGGAGATCGGTGTCGTGTTCGGACAGCGCACACAGCTCTGGTGGGATCTTCCGCTGACAGAAACCTATTCCGTGCTTAAAGAGATCTATGAGGTCAGCGATGAGGACTTCAAAACAAGAATGGCATTTCTCAATGAGGTGCTGGAGTTGGAAAGCTTTATCCGCTCACCTGTAAGAACGCTGTCACTCGGTCAGCGTATGAGAGCAGATATTGCCGCCTCTATGCTGCACCGTCCGAAGGTGCTGTTCCTCGATGAACCAACGATCGGACTTGATGTGGTGGTCAAGGACAACATCAGACAAGCCATTATGAAGATCAACAAGGAAGAACAGACCACCGTCATTCTCACTACCCACGACATCAGCGATATTGAGCTGCTCTGTGACCGCATTGTTATGATCGACAAGGGCAGAAACGTCTATGACGGTTCGCTTCGTGAGCTGAAAGCTAAATATGGTCAGACACGCGAAATGCACTTTGAAGCCGACCCCAATGCGGGACTTACCCCCGAAAAGCTGTTGAAGGGGCTGGGGGCATCTGATGAACATATTACGGTTGAATGTGACAGAAATCTCTTTAAAGTGCGCTTCAACAGCGCGGAAATCCCCGTAGCCAAAATGCTCAACCATACGCTGTCGGTCACAGCAGTCAGGGATATCTCTGTAAAAGATGCCGATATTGAAGAGATCATCCGCTGTCTTTATAAAGAGGGGGCGGACGGCGATGAATAAGATCAGAAAGCAGTATCTTCCCTTTGCAAGAGCGGGCATACAGACGCTGATCGCCTACCGCATGAACTTTTTGGGCTTTGTGATCGGCGGTCTGATCTACTGCTTTGTCATGTATTACCTGTGGAAAGCGGTGTTTCTTTCTTCGGGGGGCAGCACCTTTATGGGGTTCTCCATGACGGATATGGTGCTGTATCTGTTTTTGTCCAATATGACCTCACAGCTCACATTCAGCTCGGTCAGCACAGATATCGGCGAAGAGATCAGGGACGGCAGTATCGTTATGCGCATGATCAAGCCCGTCAATACCGACATGAGCTATCTGTTTACCGAACTGGGCGGCGCATTTATGAAGCTGATCGTGTTTGGTCTGCCTGTGATCCTCGGACTGGAGACCTACCGCTTTGCCGTTTCGGGTACAGTGATGTTTGATCCGCTGAATTTCCTGCTGTATTTTGTGAGCGCATCACTTGCTTACCTGATCTCGTTCAGGGTCAATCTGTGCTTCGGATTTGTCGCTTTCTACGTCAAGAATCTGTGGGGCATCGGTATACTGAAAAACAGCATTATCGGCTTTCTTTCGGGAACACTGATCCCGCTTGCTTTCATGCCGGATATACTTCGCATCATTCTGGAATATATGCCCTTTGCTTCGATGAGCTATACACCCGTCATGCTCTATATGGGCAAATATGAGCCGACTGAAATACTGCTTCGTATCTCGCTGCAATTGGTCTGGGCTGTCCTCATCTACGGACTGTCCAAGCTGATATGGGCGGGCGCAGTAAAGCGGCTGAGTGTACAGGGGGGCTGACAGTATGAGAAGATTTTTCAGAATATACAGAATCCTTGCGGCGCAGAACCTGAAAAGGGTGATGGAATATAAGGCAGACTTTCTGACGGGCGCAGTCAGCTTTCTGATCGATCAGGCTGTCGGCATTGCGTTCATCTTCATTATCTTTTCGCAGATACCGCAGCTTTCGGGCTTCACCTTTGAACAGATCGTATTCATCTACGGCTTTTCGCAGATTCCCAAGGGACTTGACCATCTGCTTGCCGATAATCTGTGGTGCGTGGGCTATTTCATCGTCAGGAAGGGCGATTTTGACAAATACCTCACCCGCCCCATCAATCCCCTGTTTCATGTGATCGCAGAAACCTTTCAGGTAGATGCCATCGGCGAATTAGTGGTCGGTATCTCTCTGATGATCTATGTATCCGGAAGTGTCAATCTCTACATAACACCGCTGAGCGTGATACTGTTCCTGATTGCCATACCCTTTGCCGCACTGATCTATACGGCGATCAAGATCGCAACAGCCGCCCTTGCCTTCTGGATCAAAAGCAGCGGCTTTGTTATTCAGATGGTCTACGGCATGAACGAATTTGCAAAATATCCTACCACGATCTACAGCCTGCCTGTCCGGCTGTTGGTGACCTATATCATTCCTTTTGCCTTTGCAGGCTATTATCCGGCGCTGTATATCCTCACCGGAAATGACCCGCTGTTCAACATCGGCGGCACGGTGCTCATATCGCTCATCTTCATGGCGATCGCCACGTTCATCTGGCACAAAGGGCTTTCAGCCTATGAAAGTGCCGGTTCGTGATGACAGCAAGGACAAGTACAGGAGAGTTTCGCTGTCTGCGGACAGCGACCAAAGGCTCTGCCTTTGGAAACCTCAGCCTTTGAAAAGGCCGGCGAAACTTTGTGCTTTAGTTTACAATGGTTTACCCGCTTTTGGCAAAAAACACCCCGCCGCTTCTCAGCTTTGGGAAGCGGCGGGGTATTTTTTTGCAAATATACAATCAGTCCATCTCATCGGTTTCGTTTTCTTCGCGCTTACGAATGATAATGAACGGAGTCAGCTCATCGTCCTGTCCGGCGGGATTATCTCCGATCAGGTCGATCAGATATTTCTCGGTCTTGTCGTCAAGGTCGGGAGAATGACCCAGAAGCTCAATGTTGAGGTCGTTGGCATCTGCAAGAATACAGCTGAAGCCCAGCTTTTCCTTGATCGTGGCACAGACCTTTTCAGGCTCCTTCGGATTGAGCACGGCAAGGGTGTGATAGGTTTCAAATGCCGAATGACTGTAAAAACCGTCAATGCCCGCAACGTCCTGTCCTACGATCTCATAGAAGATTCCTCTCTTGCGGAAGAGCTTTCCAACGGCACTGCAAAGAGATGCCCACAGGATCAGCGGCAGCCCCTTCATATTGATGGCAAGCTGGAGCTTATACGGCTCGTTCATGCCGATGCCCGCCGAACTCTTGGTAGCAAACTTGGAGAGAAACTTCGCCCAGAAGCCTAACTTCACGTCCTTCATCTCAACGGTATTATCCTGACACATAGAGATGACCTTTTCGCTCATGCTGATGATATCGCCGTCCTTATAAAGCGGACGGATATACTGCTCCAGCACCTCCAGATAGTCCTCTCCGCGCTCTACAAAGTGTGTTGCCACGGCATAACGCTGATAGAGCTCACCCTCAACGTTTCTGATTCCTCTCACATAATAGACCGCGCCGTTTTTTTCACGCTTGGATTCACTGTTGTTCTTGATTTTTCTGTTTTCTCCCATATTATGATGCTCCTCGCCATATCTTTGATCATGCAGTTTTTTACCATAGATAATAATACTACGCTTTATTTTCAAAATCAACGAAAAAATGACGGTTTTAAAATTATTGTGTATTGTCAATAAATCAATTGACAGATTGGGCATAACCTTGTAAACTATTTTTGGGTGAGAATATGGAACAGAAGGAATTATTACAGCTCAGCGGCTCGGTAGAAGAGATCGTATTCAGAAATGCCAACAACGGCTATACTGTGCTGACAATGCTGTGTGACGGCTCGGAAGTAACAGCAGTGGGCAATATGTCTGATGTGAATGTCGGCGATGAACTGAAGCTGACAGGAACATGGAAAAACCATGCCAACTACGGAGAACAATTCGCTTTTGAATATTATGAACAATGTCTGCCCTCGGGTGCGGCAAGTATCCTGAAATACCTTTCCTCGGGTGTGATCAAGGGAATCGGCAGGGCAACCGCGAAGCGTCTGGTGGACGAGTTCGGAGATGCGACCCTTGAGGTAATGCAGAATGAACCCGAAAGACTCACGCAGATCAGGGGCATCTCAAAAGAAAAGGCTCTGGCAATATCCGCAGAAATTCAGCGCGCCTTCGGCATGAGAGAGGTCATGATGTATCTCGAAAAATATCATATTACTCCCAAGGAATCGGTACAGATCTGGAAACAGCTCGGCGCAGATGCCGTCAGCCTGATCGAAGCAAACCCCTATATCCTCTGTATGAAGGATATCGGTGTATCCTTTGAACGCGCAGATACCATTGCCGCCGCCCTCGGAAAGTCGGAGGACGATACCTTCCGTATCCGCGCGGGAACACAATTCATTATTGCCTATAATGCCGGCAACGGCCACACCTGTCTGCCCCGCGAACGTCTGATGAACGTCACAGCAGATTATCTGCGGCTGACACCCGAACAGATCAATGCCGCTATCAGCGAAATGATCACTGACGGTACGGTGACAGCAGATATGCTCGGAGAACGGGAGTTTATCTTTCTGCCTGATTATTACCGCAGCGAAAGCTATGCCGCTCAGCAGCTCGGCATCATGCTGAAATTCCCTCCCGAAAGGATCGTCGGTGCAGAAGCTGCACTCGAAGCATTTGAAAAGCGGCAGGGTATCGAATATGCCGCACTTCAGAGAAAAGCCATTGTGGAGGCACTTTCGGGCGGTATGCTGATTCTGACGGGCGGTCCCGGCACGGGTAAAACCACCGCGCTCAACGCGATCATCGAATTATATGAAGCCTGCGGCATCAAGGTCGCATTGGCAGCCCCTACCGGCAGAGCTGCCCAGCGAATGTCGGAGGTCACGGGCAGAGAAGCTAAAACCATTCACCGTCTGCTCGAGGTGGAGTGGGATAACAATGACCGTCCGCTGTTCAAGCGGAACGAGCGCAACCTGCTCTCCTGCGATGCACTGATTCTGGATGAAATGTCTATGGTAGATGCTGCGCTGTTTGAGGGTGTGGTCAGGGCACTGCCCATAGGATGCCGACTGATCATGGTGGGAGATACCGATCAGCTCCCGTCTGTCGGTGCGGGAAACATCTTGGGCGATCTGATCGCATCGGGAAAAATTCCCGTAGTACAGCTTACCGAGATCTTCCGGCAGTCCATGCAAAGTCTGATCGTTACCAATGCTCACAGAATCGTTCACGGAGAAATGCCGGAGCTTCACCGCACCGACAGCGATTTCTTCTTTATGGCCTGCGGCGACCGCGAAAAAATTGCTTCTACCATCGTTGACCTCTGCACGACCCGTCTGCCTGCCACCTATCATTATTCACCGCTTTGCGATATACAGGTGTTGTGTCCGGGCAGAAAGGGAGAATTAGGTGTTATGGACATCAACAAGCGGCTCCAGCAGGTGCTCAACCCTCCCGACACCGGCAAGCCCGAGATCAATATGCCGGTATATACCCTGCGAAAGGGAGATAAGGTCATGCAGACCAAAAACAACTACGACCTTGTATGGACAAAATCCGACGGAACAGACGGCACGGGTGTCTATAACGGAGATATCGGTATGATCGAGGATATCAACAAGTCCTCCAAAACCGCACTCGTGCGCTTTGATGATAAGTTAGTGATTTATGACCACGACGCCACGATGAGTCTGGATCTGGCTTATGCCGCAACGGTGCATAAAAGTCAGGGAAACGAGTTCAATGCCGTCATTATCCCCATGTATTACGGTGCGCCGCAGCTCTGTTACCGGAATTTACTCTATACGGCGGTCACAAGAGCCAAAAAGCTGCTCATATTGGTCGGCAACGTCGGCACACTCCGGAAAATGGTAGAAAACAATCGTAAGACCCTGCGCTATTCGGCACTGAAAACCTTCATGGAACGTCAATGACAATGCCCTGCTGAACCTCATAACGATGACAGGAAGTGGAAATATGCGTAAAAAGCTGTATTACATGATCAGTGCGGGCTATACCGAAAGCAAGGCTGCCGAGCTGTATGATGTGTTTATGATGTTTGTGATCCTGCTCAGCTTTGTACCGCTGGCATTCAAGGAAAGCAATCTGTTTTTTGAGATCATCGATTATTTTGTGTCGGCTGTCTTTGTCACCGACTATCTGTTCCACTGGATCACAGCGGATTACCGCTTGAATAATAATCATCCCGCAAGCTTCGTGATCTATCCGCTCACGCCGACAGCTTTGATCGACATGATCGTGATACTATCGTCCTTTTCATTTCTGAACAGTGTTTTCAAGCTGCTCAAGGTCTTTCAGTTCGTCAGATTTCTGCGGATATTCCGGGTCGTGAAGCTTTTCCGGTATTCTAAAAGTATGACACTCATTATCGATACCTTCAAAGAAAAAAAGCAGGAGCTTACTGCTGTGGCAACACTGGCGGCAGGCTATGTCATCATTGTCGCACTACTGATGTTCAACATCGAGCCTGACACCTTCGACACCTTTTTTGATGCGGTATACTGGTCTGTGATCTCGCTGACGACTGTCGGCTACGGCGATATTTATCCCACCACCCTGTTTGGCAGGATCCTCGCCATGTTTTCGGCATTCTGCGGCATAGCCGTCATTGCTCTGCCGTCGAGTATTATTATCGGCGGCTATCTCGAAGCATTCAACAAAACGCAAAGCGGCGGCAGCACCTGCGATGATGCGGATTCCGCAGATAACGACAGTGAAACCGACCAAAACCATCAATAGCAAACAAACAGCAGCAGCGAAAATTCTGCGGATTTTTCGCTGCTGCTTATGATTTATATTAAAAACTGCCCTTTATCAATATGGGGTGCAGGGGTGCCGTGCACCCTTGCCGAGGTCAAGGGGTGCGGGTGTCCGGTGGACACCTCTGCGCAGCAGAAGCACCGACCGAGGTGACAAC
>CACYDW010000158.1 GCA_902773325.1 uncultured Ruminococcus sp. | reverse complement strand
TGAAAGGTTTTACTGTATTTGTAACAAAACTCCTCTTCTTCAAATTCTTCATTAAATAATTCTTCACTTGCCATGGTTATTACGCTCCTTTACATAATTCATCTATAATTATAATCCATAAAAAAACAGTTATCAATATTTTTCAAAATATATCACATATCAATAATTTTCAAAATATATCCATTGACAAACCAATAATAACCCCTTATAATAACCGTATTATGTTATTAGATTCGCTGTTTTATACGGTGTGTTCAGAGCTTTGGCTACTGATCGGTATTTTAGATTGACGCTACGGTGTCTATGGCTGTTTTTGCGGCAAATTGACAATTACGGCAGATTATCTGCATTAGAAATACAAAATTTAACGGACTGCAAAGTCATTCAGAAAGACGGATGATATTGCAGTCCATTTTTTATTTTCTGTAAAATCGAGCGATAACAAAGGCTTTTATGGTCGATGTTGTCGCTCTTTTTTAATATATTTTTTCAGAAAGAAGGATTACAAAAATGGCAATGACAACAGAACTCAACATGGTGGAGGGCTTCAACCCCACCGACTACGCAAGGACGATCACGGACGCTGACGGTCAGCAGTCGCAGTACCTTGATGTGCAGTACCGCAAAATGTGGTTCCGCCTTCGTAACCCCAATGGCAAGATCGTAAAGAAGATCTGCAACTTTGACGGCAATCTCGCCGTTGTTGAAGCAAGGATCTATCTTGACCGCAATGATCCGCCGGAAAACTATGTCAGCAACGCTTTTGCACAGAGGTTTATTGATCCTGCAAATCAGGATTACGGCAACCGCTACCTCGAAAGTGCAGAAACAGCCGCAGTAGGCAGAGCTTTGGCGGATGCAGGCTACGGTCTGCAATTCTGTCTGGAGCGTGATCCTACTCCCGTTGATATGGGACAGCAGTTTTTCGGACAGCCTGATATGATGCCTGTTGAAGATTCAATAAGCACCATAACGGAAACGAGCGTTAATCCCTATCCTCAGCCTGCTCCCGTGAAAACACAGGGCGGTACACAGGGTATGATGTACGCTCCCGGCTATCAGATGCCGAATAATCAACAGGGTTTCAATCCCCAGTATGGTAACATCTCTCAGCCTGCGCCTGCCGCACCTGTATTTACAAATCAGATGCCCGTAGAGCAGATCGTGCAGAATATGCCATACAAAGAAGCTGTAAAGGTGATTTATCACGGCAACAGCAAACACATCGGCAAAACTCTCGGACAGATCGCTGTTGAGGATTTCAGCTCTATCAAGTGGCTTGCAGAAAGCTATCGCGGGGACAAAAACCTCTACAAGGGTGCTGCAAGGATCATCCTCAACAGGCACACGGGAGGACAGTGAAATGCTGTACATTATCACTATCGGCAGCAGTTTTATCCGTGATGCACAGTATGCAGATACTACCGAACTCCCCGATTCGGAAATAGAAGGTATCTATATGGACAGTGACCTTGATTATCTTTGGAAGGACTTTTACCCCGAGCACTTTCTCGGTGTTATCGAGGCTTCATCAAAAGAGGAAGCTATTGAAAAAGCAGCTTCCGTCAGAAAGCACGATCCGAGGATACTGAAGGCATACAGCATCAATGAAGCAAAATTTTAGAAAGACCATTCCGCAGTTTGTACCAACAGGCTGCGGAATCATTTTAAGAGAAACGGAGGTATCAGAAATGAACAGACAAAGGAGGAATCGAGGTGGACTTTCCATTCGACATCTATGATGTTGCCGACCAACTCGGTCTTGAGCTTAAAAAGCAGCACCCGAAATCGTCAGATTATAACTGTCCATTTTGTGACGGAGGAGCCAAGCTGAACCTGAATGTTGAGCATAATGTTTTTCGCTGCAACCGATGCGGAGAATACGGCGGGATGATAGACCTTTTCTGCAAGCTGACAGGAACAGCAGACCGCAAAACGGCTTATCGTCTTCTTGCAGAACATAACGGCTATTCAGTCGCACAAAGGCAAATACGCAAAAAGACAGTTTCAGGCATAAAGGAAGCCGAAAAAACTGATATTCAAACTCTGCACAAGTGTTATTCTGCTTTGCTCAATATCCTGACTCTCAGCCCCTCACATAAGAAAAATCTTCTTGCAAGGGGACTTTCCGAGGAACAGATCAGGATGAATATGTACCGCTCTGT
>CACYDW010000157.1 GCA_902773325.1 uncultured Ruminococcus sp. | reverse complement strand
TGTAGACGGCATATAGAGTATTCCTGCGGGAGCGATGGAATATCTGCCGTTATCGCTGTAGTAATCCGCTCCGTTTTTCTGTATGGCAGAAAGATAAAACAGCATCTGGATATTCAGTCCATACAGCACATCAGAAAGCCTGAATTCCTTGACGCCTGTTTTATAGTCAACAATGCGGATATATTTTTGATCGTTTTCACCGTCTGCCCCTTTTTTGATATAGGTATCCACTCTGTCGACCTTGCCGACAACCGTCAGCTTTTCGCCGTCAGGAAGCAGCAGCTCATATTGAGGGATCTGACCGTTCTCATCAATTTCCAGCTCGTAATCAGACGGCACAAATCGGCTCTGAGAAAACTCATCGATCAGCCGTTTTACCACCACAAGTATATTCTGTTCCATAGAGCGGAACTGCGCCATAAAGCGTTTTGTGCGGTCAGCCTGTCCGCCAATAGATTCCATATACTGCTCTATATAATGCCGTATCACCTCAAGCAAGCCATCATCGTCCAATGAAGCAATGGTATGGAAGCCCTCATTTTTCAGCATTCCCTCCAGAACGTAATGCGCAATGCTGCCATACATAAACGGTTCCTGATCGACCCGCATACGCGGATATGCGCGGAGTCCGTATTCACAGAAATAGGCAAAGGGACAGTTATAATACTTCTCGACCTGAGAGGGAGAAAGCCGCAGCTTTTCATGAAACAGCTTCTTGGATACATCCGACATGAGCTTATAGACCTCATCATTCGCCGCACGTTCGACTGCGGCATACCGTCCTCTGAACCGCTCCGATGTGCTGAAATGATCCTTGAGTGACGATACGCGCGGCGTATTCTCATTCCAGTGCTGTGTACACTCCTCAAAGCTCTGTTCGGCTGTAAAGAACAGCTCCTCGTCCGGAATATCGCTGTGATATCTGACAGCAGTGTTTTTCAGTATTCCGCCGATCTCACGGAAGATCACCGAGGGCAGACATTCCTCTCCCTTCACGTTTTCACTGTGACAGCTTACATACAGCCTGTCGGTCGGTGCGGTAATCGCGCAATAAGCATTGAATTTTTCTTTGAGAGAGGTACCGTAAAGAGTATCATACAGCGGCAGTGACAGGGAAATCAGCGTATTTCTTTCGCTGTCGCTGAATAAGCCCGTAACGGCGGGTACAGCAGGAAAAACACCCTCCAGCGCACCAATGATCAGTACGGCGCGCGGATTTTCGCAGCGGATATTGCCCGCCGTTCCTATGGTGACCTGATCAAGCGTCTGAGGAATATCGGAGATCGGATTCTTGCGGATCATGAGCTTCAGAAGCTCACAGTATCTTCTGCTGTCAACGGCTTTATCACCGAGAACTGTGTGCATCTTATCCAGCATATTCATGGCAATATCCCAGATCCTGATCTCTGTCTCCATCTCTTTATAATTGCCCATATCCTGCAATTGTGCGGTGATCTGCTTGATTCTTTGAGAGGTATTCAGCTTTTCCAAAAGGATAAACACAGCTTTGGAGATGGCTGCGCCATCGGCTGCTTTGCTGATCTCCCGTGCAAAGTCCATCAGCGGCGTTATTGCTTTTTGTCTGACTGTTTCCAGCTCGGCAAGGTCTTTTTCGTCCTGTTCTGTCATCTCGCGGTTTCCGCCGGGATTCATGGTAAACGGACTTTTCCAGCGTGAGCCTTTGATATTCCAGATATAGACGTAATTTTCAAGCTTTGATATTTCATAGCGTTTGAGCGGCGTCAGCCCTGTTTTGAGAAATTGCAGGATACTCTCTGTTCTGAACGAGGAATGAACCACATCAAAGGCAGTAAGCATCAGGCGAATCAACGGCTTTTCCTCAAGAGGCTGCGGCTGCGACAAAAAGTAGGAAATCTGATATTTCGGAAATTCCGATTCGATAATACCGCTGTAGCTTTTTGTATCACGACAGATAACAGTTATATCGCGGAAGGCATAATCGCCGCATCTTGTCAGCCGGCATATCGTCCGGGCTGCCTGCCTGACTTCATCATATTCATCATCGGCGATATAAAGCTGCACGGCATCGTCCTGCCAATCGTGCGGTTCACCGTCATAGCGGAAAACAGAGCTTTCAAGTGCCGCAAGCGATGAACTGTGATATCGCTTCGTTTCGGACAATATAACAGGCGGAGCAATTTCCGTGCCTGTTTTTTCGGCAAGCGCCCGCAGTCTGAGAATGGTAGTGGCAGGCTCTCTGAAAATGGACGATTCTATTTTGTCGGCGGGCACCTTGTCACTGCAAACAGAAATGCCCACATAGTCCGCCTGTGAAAGAATACATTCAAGCACCTTCATTTCCTGTCCGGAAAAGCCGTTGAAGGAATCGATATATACGGTTTTTCCATAGAAATAATGATGATCCAGCAGCAGCTCATAAAGGCGCTTCATATCATCGTCCGGATCAGAATAGGCAGTGTGGAGCAGTGCTTCATACGCAGAATAGATCAGCGCACTTTCCCTGACCTTATCGCGCAGTCTGGGATTTTCTATCCGGAGTGATGTCTGCAAAAGCTCCTCGGGTGAGATCGCGCACATCTTGTATTCGTTGACTGCTTCTGCCATCAGCTCGGCGAAGTCGGCTCTGCGGCTTCTTGCTGCATACAGATCAAGCTGATCGGATACCTCTTCGACGGCAAGACTCATCAAAACAGTTTTAACACCTTCATCAATACGTTTCCTTGTATTGCCGCCATACAGCTCCGACAGCGTTACAAATAAATGACGAAATGTGGTTACGCTTACTTTTGCAGCATTTTTTGCGCCCAATGTATCAAGTATTCTTTTTTCGTTATTGAATGAGCTTTGCTCCGGCACAAGCAGCACAATATCCTTGGTATCCGCTTCCGAACAAATACGGTCATGAATAAGCTTGGTTTTGCCGCTGCCGCTTCTGCCCTGAATGATCTGGAGCATAATCCCCCTCCTTTTGTTTTCGTATACAGACTGATCATATCATTTCTTTGGTACAAAAATATTCCCATATACAGGAATACACCAAATACCTGTCCAGTATTTGGTGTATCATATCAGAATCAGCTTTCGTCAAGGTTTTCGGAAAGGCTGTTCAGGCTTTCTGCCTTGAGGTAGGCATTGATAAATCCGTCAAGGTCGCCGTCCATGACCGCATTGATGTTACCCGTTTCATAGCTGGTGCGGTGATCCTTTACCATGGTATAGGGCATGAATACATAGGAGCGGATCTGAGAGCCCCATGCAATTTCTTTCTGCACACCCTTGATATCCTCGATCTTATCAAGATGTTCTCTCTCTTTGATCTCAATCAGCTTGGATTTCAGCATCGTCATCGCAACATCACGGTTCTGATACTGGCTTCTCTCCACCTGTGAAGCTACAACGATTCCCGTAGGAATATGCGTCAGACGTACCGCCGAGGAAGTCTTATTGACCTTCTGACCGCCCGCACCGCTGGCACGGTACACGTCCATTTTGATATCCTCAGGACGGATATCGACCTCGATGGTGTTATCGATTTCAGGCATGACCTCGATAGATGCAAATGACGTATGCCGTCTGCCTGACGAGTCGAACGGAGATACCCTTACAAGACGGTGTACACCCGATTCGCTTTTGAGGTAGCCGTATGCGTTTTCACCTTCAATCAGAAGTACGGCACTTTTCAGACCTGCTTCTTCACCGTCAAGATAGTCTACCTCCTTGATCTTGAAGTCATGTCGGTCTGCCCAATGACAATACATTCTGTAAAGCATTTCTGCCCAATCCTGTGCTTCTGTACCGCCCGAACCTGCATGAAAGGTCAGGATCGCATTTTTGGAATCATATTCACCTGTGAGCAATGTTTGCAGACGCTGGGAATCCAGATCCTTTTTGACTGCTTCCAGTTCGGACTGTGCTTCTTCGAGCAGCGACAGGTCTTCTTCTTCGTTAGCAAGCTCTATCAACGCAAGAGTATCTTCATAAGAGGACACAAGTCCCTCGTATGCAGAAACTTTATTTTTAAGTACACCCGCCTTCTGCAAAATCTTCTGTGAATTCTCCACATCGTCCCAGAAGCCCGGCTGTGCCGATCTCCGGTCAAGCTGTTCTATTTCCATTCTGAGTTTATCCAGACCGAGAGCATTGGCAAGCTCCTTAATATCCGGTTCCAGACCCTGCAGCTCCAACTTCAATTCTTCAAACTGTATCATAATACTCACCGTTTCTCCGCACGGAATATTCACCTGTCTTTACTGTGCGGTATAAAGACATTTTCACCTCTTATCTTAACTAACTTATTATAGTATATATTTTCCTGATTGTAAAGTAAAAAATGCAGGCAGCGAACGGCGCTGCACCCGTGTTCGCGTTTTCGCTCAGGCAGCGTCGGCGCTGCACCCGTGTTCGCGTTTTCGCTCA
>CACYDW010000156.1 GCA_902773325.1 uncultured Ruminococcus sp. | reverse complement strand
ATCGGCTGACTGTGGGGGCTTTCCGGTCGCCCCCACACCCCTTCGGACATCACTCTAAGTAAGAATTTTTTTGTCGCCTACTATAGTAAGTTATTTGTGATTTCAACAATGTGTATAAATATACAGAAACGCAGTATATTTATACACTCATTTTTTATAAAAAAGCGTTTCAATTCTCATCAGGAAACATTTTGATTACCTTTGCTGTCCGCTTTTAAATTATTGGGGTTTTCAAGCATAAAGCCCGAATACCTCACCAGCTCTTTTTGACCGCTCTCGTTCATTGCATTATAGTTGTTAAGCAGTTTTTGTTGTTGAGAATCAGCAGCAGATTGTGGGATGATTGGCATTGGTGATTTTGCGTTCTCTGATTGCAGCAGTCTCACAAGCATCAACATTCCCGATGGTGTCACGAGTATCGGGGCATTGGCTTTCAGCTACTGCAAGGGTCTGACAGCTCTCACCATTCCCGAAAGTGTAACAGCGATCGAGGAGCGTGCCTTTGAGAACTGCGATAACCTGACCTTCCTTTGCAAAAGCGGTTCTTATGCCGAAACCTATGCTAAAGAGAATAACATACCGTTTACTGTAGAATAACATTTTCATAAAACCGACGATAGGGCAGACCGGGGGACACTTTGTTCCTCAGCTTTACGTACGGGGTTTGTATACGGCTGCATGAATACCAATGCTGCTGCCATGAACCGTAAGCATGATCAAGAGGGCTGACCAAAGCTGGTCAGCCCTCTTTTAGGGGGTTATTCAGGAATCATTAAATCCAGTGATTCCTTTATATGAGGTTCTGTCAGATCACAGCTTCTGCATAGCACTTTTCTATTGTACCATCGCTGTTTTTAGCTTTGATACAGAGATCGTAGCTGCCGGAAGCAGGTGTAAGAGTCAGAACGTCAAGGCTGCTGAAATTCTGCGCTGTGAGCCATCTGGAGCTTGTTTTCAGCTTGTAGTATACAGCATACTGTACTTCACCATCGCTGCCTGTTGAGGAGCAATTGATGGTTATGGTACCATTTTCGGCAGCAACCGAGGATGTATTCCTGAATGGTGCAGGTGCGGATACAACATCGAAATAGATCTTTGCGGTCGTGCCTTCGCTGTCCTTTGCCTTCACGCAGATATTGTATTTACCTTCTGTATCGAAGGTCAGTGCTGCCATTGCTGTAACGCTGAAATTCTGTACCGTGAGCCATTTGGAGCTTGTGTCTGCTTTGTAATATACGGCATACTGTACTTCACCCTTGCCGCCTGTGGACGAGCAGTTCACTGTCAGCGTATCGCCGAGGGGGACACTGTCTGCGGAGATGGAGGAGGTGTTTCTGAGTGCCGGTGTTACGGCATCGACATTCAGATAAAGCTTGTCGACTGTACCCTCGCTGTCCTTTGCCTTGACGCAGATATTGTATCTGCCCTCTGTATCAAAGGTGAGTGACGCCGTATCTGTAGTGCTGAAATCCTGCACGCTAAGCCATCTGGAGCTTGTATCTGCTTTGTAGTATACGGCATACTGCACTTCGCCCTTGCCGCCCGTTGACGAACAATTGATGATCAGTGCATTTCCAAGCTCTATGCTTTCCGACACAGTGGAGGAGGTGTTGGTAAGAGGCATCTGTGCAACGGTGACCGCGAAATATTTGCTTGCGACCGTGCCGAAGCTGTCCAATGCCTTTGTGCAGATATCATACTCTCCCTCATCATAGAGCCTGATTTTTATCTGTGTATTGCTCTTGTAGCCCTGTGCTTTTTTCCATACAGATTCCGTTTCAGGCTTGTAATATACCGCATACTGGCAGCTGCCGACACCGTTCTGTGCCGAAGCGCTGACGGTTACTGTGCTGCCGGGAGCGATCATTTCTGCGGATATGGTCGATGTGTTTTCGAGTATGCCGCGCACGTCAAGCGGGAATTCCTTTTCGGAAACGTTGCCGCGGGCATCCATGATACTCATACGGACGGTGCATTGTCCGGCTTCGGTCGGCTCGATATTGACCGTTCTGTTGGTGCTGTAGTCCTGCACAGTGGTATAGCTGCCCGTTGCAGTCTTGTATTCTGCTTTGTACTGATAGGGTGCGACACCGCCCTGTGCATCAGCCGATACGGTTGTATAATCACCGAGCATGATCACTTCATCGGAAATATCAGACAGGTTTTTCAGGAGCTCATTCACTCTGAACGACATTTCCTTGCTCACGACCGTGCCCATTGCGTCCTTTGCACGTACTCTGACCGTATAGCTGCCGGTCGTGTCGGGCGTATAGGCTTCGCTTGTGCTGTCGCTGTATTCCCGAAGTACGGTGTAGCTGCCGCCTGCCTTGCTGACGGCGATCTCATAGCTGCACGGTGCAATGCCGCCCTCGGAAGAAGCGGTGACCGCAATGGTATCGCCGATCACGATCACACTGTCGCTGAGTGATGAGGTATTGGACAGCGGTTCGTTGACGGTAAGCGTAAACTCCTTGCTCCTGATCGTACCCCTTGCATCTCTTGCGTTTACTTTTATGCTGTATACACCGGATACAGCGGGAGCGATTTCTGCTGTCTGAACGTCTGCATAAGCCTGAACGACAGTATAGGAGTCTGCATCGGCGGGCTTGCAGGACACTTCATATTCATACGGCTTCAGACCGCCGTCTGCATGGAGGGTGATGACCGCCGTATCGCCCGTGATGATCTGCTGACGGTCGATAGAGGAGAGGTTTTCAAGAGCCTTGTTGACTTTCAGCGAAAATTCTTTGCTGACCGCAGTACCTCTTGCATCTTTCACATTGACTCTGACGGTGTATCCGGAAGCAGTGTCGGGAGTGAAGGTTACATGCGTGTTTGCGGAGTATGCGCTGATAACGGCAAAGTCTGCGTCGTCTGCCGCTTTGACAGCGATCTCATATTCATAAGGCGCAAGACCGTTCTGTGCCGCTGCGGTGATTTCGATGGATTCGCCGATCACGATCTCATTTTCCGAAATGAAAGAAGAATTGCTCAGAACCTTATTGACCCTGACGGTCATATCCTTTGTCGCAATGATCCCACGTGCGTCCTTGACATTGACGCGGATATCGTAAACAGTGGCTGCGGCAGGCTTTACATTGATGACCGGATCAGTGCCGTATGCCCGCGCCGTATAATATACAGAGCCGGACGCTTTTTTGTAGAGGACTTCATACTGATAAGGTGCGATGCCGCCCTCTGCCGATGCCAATACCTGTACAGATTCGCCTACAACGATTTTATTCTCTGACAGGACAGATGTATTGGCAAGCAGTTCGTTGACAGTGACGGTCAGGTCTTTTCCGACAACCGTTCCCCTTGCGTCCTTGATGTTGATGTGTATCTGACACTCGCCCACAGCGGAGGGGGTCACGGTGATGTTTCCGTTCGTGCTGTATGCCTGCACCGTTGTGTAGGTATCAGACCCTGCATTCTTGCAGGATACTTCATACTGATAGGGTGCAAGTCCGCCCTCTGCGCTGCCGTCAAGCTGTATGGAATCGCCGATCACGATTTGTTCTTCCGAAAGCTGTGTGCGGTTTTCAAGAGGCTTGTTGACCTTGAGAGCAAATGTCTTGCCGACCGTTTTGCCCCTTGCGTCCTGTACATTGACAAGCACCTCATATTCTCCCTGCGGCAGTGCAAGGTTGATTGCCGTATTGGTGCTGTATTCCTGAACGGTGGTGTAGTTTTCATCGTCTGATGCTCTGTAAAGGACTTCATATCGGTAGGGTCTGAGTCCGTCCGCCGCAGAAGCACGGATCGTGGCTGTTTCTCCGGAAACGATCTCGTTTTCGGAGATCACCGAACGGTTTTCAAGTGTTTTGTTGACGGTCAGCGTAAAGCTCTTGCTGACAACATTTCCGTCAGCGTCCTTTGCGCTGACAAGAACGTCATACGTCACTGCGCCGGCGGGCTTGAAGCGGACAATCTGATTTTTTCCGTATGCCTGCGCGGTCGTATAGCTTGTCTGAGTTGTTCTCTTGTATTTGACCTCATACTGATAGGGCGCTTTGCCGCCGCTTGCAAGAGCTTCTACAACCGCATACTCGCCTTTGACGATCTCGTTCTCCAAAAGTTCGGAATCGTTGGACATTCCTTCCTCTAAAACGGGGAAGCGCTTTCCGGTATTGGAAATACCTGCGGTAAAGTCTGTACCCGCAGAGGGGAAGGACTCGATCTTGCCGTTTTCTGCGGTAATGATACCTGCGGCACTTACAACGACATTATCGCCGTACTTTACACCGTTGACTCTGCCGTTTTCAAAGACCTGTGTGTCGTTGGTGCCGAGAAGCGGCAGGAAAAACGCGGCTGTCGGTTTTTCGGCTGAAAGCTCATACCAGTATTCTCTCATAACGGGAGCAGAGGAGATCAGCGTTCCCTTTTCGCCGTTCTGGGTAATGACATCGACCGTCACGGCACACTGCTCTACCCGCTCATCAGCGTTCCAGCTCACGAGGATCCTTCCGTCTGCGCCGGAGGTGAGAGCACCGTAGTCGTCAAACGGGAGAGAAGAAAGAGCCGCCGTTACATCTGTCGGGGTCATCCAGTCATAAACGATGCCGACAACTGCCGTTCCGGTTTCGCTGTCACGGTGGAGGCAGTCGCCGACTGCCTTGTAGCGGACGGTATATCTGCCGGCCTCGCAGGCTGTGGGAATATCCGTGCTCCATGCGCCGCCGTTGACGCTGTACCATACCGTACCGCCCTGCGCCGTCTGTTCTTCGATCAGCGGATAGGAAACCGCCTGCATAACGGTTTCTTCTTCGCCTGTTTCTTCATTGAGAACGACTGCTTCTTCCTCTGCATAGAGGAAGGTCGTTTTTTCTGCCGCCTTTGTCACGGTCGCGCGGGGCATGGTGGGGCAGCCGTTTGCCCAATAGCCTGTTGCATAGAGCGCGTCAAGACCGTTTTCATCGGAAATACCCTGTGTATTGGTGGTTTCGCCTGTTTCCTCGTCTACGGGGATTATGCTCAGTATGCTTTGCCCGTAGAAGGTGTTTTCTATCGTGGATTTGCCTTCAACATGGTTTTTTAGTATGACAGAGTTGCCGT
>CACYDW010000155.1 GCA_902773325.1 uncultured Ruminococcus sp. | reverse complement strand
CTCAACAAGCAGCGTTCCTACCGTGACCTGCCCATGCGTCTGACGGAAACCTCTACCCTGTTCAGAAATGAAGCATCGGGCGAAATGCACGGTCTGATCAGAGTAAGACAGTTCACCATCTCAGAGGGACACTATATTCTGCGCCCCGATCAGTTGGAGGAGGAATTCAAGGGCTGTCTGGAGCTTGCAAAGTATTGTCTTGACACGGTAGGACTTCTGGAGGACTGCACCTTCCGTTTCTCGCAGTGGGATCCCAAAAACCCCAACAACAAATATGAGGGTACTGCTGAGCAGTGGGAAGAAGCTCAGTCTGTTATGAAAAAAATCCTCGACAACATCGGTCTGGAATATGAAGTAGGTATTGACGAAGCGGCTTTCTATGGTCCGAAGCTCGATATCCAGTATAAAAATGTATTCGGCAAGGAAGATACCATCGTTACCATTCAGATCGATATGCTGCTGGCTGAAAAGTTCGGTATGTACTATATCGACAGTGACGGTCAGAAAAAGCTGCCCTATATCATTCACAGAACCTCTCTCGGCTGCTATGAAAGAACACTCGCTTATATGCTGGAGCATTTCGCAGGTGCTCTCCCGATGTGGCTCAGCCCCGAACAGGTTCGTATTCTGCCCATCAGCGAAAATCTGATCGATCAGGCTAAGGAAATCGAAAACAAGCTGAATGCCGCAGGTATCAGAGTAACGGTTGACGGCAGAAGCGAAAAGATCGGCTATAAGATTCGTGAAGCGCAGCTCGAAAAGATTCCTTATATGCTCGTTATCGGCAATAAAGAAGCAGAAAGCGGCACGGTCGCAGTTCGTTCACGCAAACAGGGCGATCTTGGTGCAATGACGGCTGACGACTTTATCAGGCTTGCCCTTGAAGAGATCGCAACAAAGAAAAAATAAATCAAAGGAGCATGATACGATGAAAACAAGAATCGGCATTGTTGGCTACGGCAACCTTGGCAGAGGTGCAGAATTAGCCGTCAGAGAAGCCGGCGATATGGAGCTTGCCGCTGTCTTTACAAGAAGGTCACCCGAAAACGTCAGTATTCTCACCCCCGATGTTCCCATACTCAGCGTTGATGAGCTTAAAAACTGGACAGACAAAATCGATGTGCTGATCCTCTGCGGCGGCAGTGCTACCGACCTGCCTGTACAGACTCCCAAGTACGCTAAGCTCTTTAACGTCATTGACAGCTTTGACACTCATGCAAAAATTCCGGAACACTTTGCTCATGTCGATGCCGCCGCAAAAGAGGGAGGTCATGTTGCCATGATCTCGGTCGGCTGGGATCCCGGTCTGTTCTCCCTCAACAGGGTATATGCCAACGCGATCCTGCCGGACGGAAAGGACTATACCTTCTGGGGCAAGGGTGTCAGTCAGGGACATTCGGACGCTGTCCGCCGCATAAAGGGTGTAAAGAATGCAAAGCAGTATACGATTCCGATGGAAAAGGCTCTTGACAGCGTCAGAAACGGTGAAAACCCCGACCTGACAACCAGAGAAAAGCACCTCAGAGAGTGCTTTGTTGTATTAGAGGACGGTGCAGACGCTGCACGTGTTGAGCAGGAGATCAAGACCATGCCCAACTACTTTGCCGACTACGACACCATCGTACACTTCATCAGCGAAGAAGAACTGCTCAGGGAACACGGCGGCATAGCGCACGGCGGTTTTGTGTTCCGTTCGGGCAGAACCGGCAAGGATAAGGAGAATAACCACATCATCGAATACAGCCTCAAACTCGACTCTAATCCCGAATTTACCACCAGCGTTCTCATTGCATACGCAAGAGCCGTTAAACGTATGGCGGACGAGGGTCAGACCGGCTGCAAGACTGTTCTTGACGTTCCACCCGCTTATCTCTGTGAGCAGTCCGGTGACGAACTGAGAGCACGTTTCCTATAATTCCGGAAAAGCCGGATAAATCACAGATACGCATGGCTTGACTTATTCAAAAAAAGCGCCCGGATTACTTTGTGTGAAGTATTCCGGGTGTTTTTTGATTATTTCAGGTTTTTGCCATGATTTCTGCGAATCGGACGATCATATCCGCTGCACTTTCATAGGTATATCTGGAGGTATCAAGGCAGAGGTCGTAGTTTTTTGCACTGCTCCAGTCAGTACCCGTATGATACCGGAAATAGTCCTGCCTGTGTTTGTCAATCTGTCTGATCATTTTCAGAGCTTCGGCTTCTTTGATGGAAAACTTTTCCATTACGGTCTTGATACAATTCTCATCCGGTGCCCAGATAAAAACCCTGACAAGGCGATGTCCGCTGTTTTTCAGAATATGGTTGGCGCACCTGCCGATGATGATACAGTCGCCCTGATCGGCAACCTGCCGCACAATTGCTGCCTGCTGTACAAAAATATCATCCTTGGATACATATTTTTTTGTTTCATCGGGAATCATATCCCTGAACGGCACCTTTTTGATTTCCTCATCGTTCTCCGAAAACTGCCGCAGAGCTATGCCGCTTTTCTGAGAAGCAAGATAAATCAGGTTTCTGTCATAATATGGAACCTGCATCTGCCGGGAAAGCGTTTTCCCGATCGTTCTGCCGCCGCTGCCGTAGCTTCTTGCTATAGTGATGATGGTATTTGTCATCATAAAACCTCCCTCTGAACAAGTGAAAACTATAATTGTCTTGTAATCCTGATATACATTCAGGTCGATCATATATTTTTTATAGTAGGCGACAAAAATATTCTTACTTAGAGTGATGTCCGAAGGGGTGTGGGGGCGACTGGAAAGCCCCCACAGTCAGCCTATGATTGATCAAATTATAAAAAATAATGTCGTTTACTATCATTTGATTTTTGCCGTTTTTTACACATCGTTTTTTGAATAGAAAGATATTTTCTGAAAATAATATATCCGTAAGCAATTACAAAGGAGTTAAGAAAATGAAAAAGATTTTTTTATGTCTGGGTTTAGTGCTTGCGTTATGTCTGAGCCTTGCGGCTTGCAGAACCAACACAAACCAGAATCCTAACACAACCTCTGCACCGTCTGCTTCACAGCTTCCCAACTCTGCCGTGACCGCTGCCTATCACAGGGATCATAACGGCGTTGTGACAGACGGCAACGGAATTATCGGTGACGACGATGACTACGTGACTGACGGAAGAACTTCTTCAGACACCAATGACAGAATCGGCAAAGATGTTTCCGATGTAACAAGCAATGCAGGCAGCATGATCGACAATGCTGCTGACCGTGTGGGCAATGCCGCCTCGAATGTCACAAGCAATGCAGGCGATATTGTTTCAAACGTAACCAGCAATGTGGGTGACAGCATCTCCAATATTGCTGACAACGCGGGCGACCTCGTCAGCAACACCACCGGCACTATGGCAGACTCAGCCAGTGATGTTGCCGACACCAGCACCCGATGACCCTACCGGAAGCCGTGAGAATTCACGGCTTCTATTGTTTGCATCTTTTTTTACATCATACGGCATAATGTACCCCGTTCCCTCATATATTGTGTCAGACTGCTTTATATGGGAATGGTGATATCATGCTGATCGTTCTGACTGTCAAACATATTCCGCCCGCCGATATCAGGAACAAGGTCAAGGCGTATTTCAAACCCTATCACATCCGCTCTGAGCTGCTAAACAGTGATCAGGCAAGGGTTCT
>CACYDW010000154.1 GCA_902773325.1 uncultured Ruminococcus sp. | reverse complement strand
TGATAACGGCTGCATTCTCATCAAATCTGATGTATGTGCCGTCATCACGGCGAACGCCCTTGGCCGAGCGAACGATAACTGCCTTTACTACATCGCCTTTTTTAACAACGCCGCCGGGTGCTGCCTTTTTAACGGAAGCAACTACTACGTCGCCGATATTTGCATACCTCCTGCCGGTTCCACCCAGAACACGAATGCACATAAGCTCTTTTGCTCCGGTGTTGTCGGCAACCTTGAGGTAAGTCTGCTGCTGTATCACAGTGCTTTCCTCCTTTGACCAAATAATTCAGATTATTTAGCTTTCTCAATGATTTCTACAAGACGCCATCTCTTATCCTTGGAAAGGGGACGGGTCTCCATGATGCGTACACGGTCACCAACACGGCACTCATTGTTCTCATCGTGAACCTTAAGCTTGATGGTACGCTTAATGATCTTGTTGTAAAGCGGGTGCTTTACGCTGTTTTCGATAGCAACAACAACGGTCTTGTCCATCTTGTCGCTTACGACCTTACCGACATCTGTCTTTCTCAGGTTTCTATCACTCACGGTTCAATTCCTCCTTCCCCTTATGCGTCAGCCTCTTCAGAAAGCTCGTTCTGACGGATCACTGTCTGTACTCTTGCGATATCTTTCTTTACTGCTTTAATACGCATGGGGTTATCGAGCTGGTTGATTGCAAGCTGAAAGCGAAGATTAAAAAGCTCTTCCTTGAGGCTCTGAAGCTTAGTTTCAAGCTCAGCAGATGTCATCTCTCTGATTTCCGAAGTCTTCATTATGCATCAACCTCCGTTTCTTCCTTAGTAACAAACTTTGTCCTGATCGGCAGCTTGTTGGCAGCAAGGCGAAGCGCCTCTCTTGCAGTTTCCTCCGGAACGCCGGCAAGCTCAAACATCACCTTGCCGGGCTTTACAACTGCGACCCAGAACTCAGGTGCACCTTTACCGGAACCCATTCGAACCTCAGCGGGCTTCTTTGTAACGGGCTTGTCAGGGAAGATCTTGATCCATACCTTACCGAATCTCTTACAGTAACGTGTCATAGCGATACGGGCAGCCTCGATCTGGTTCGCTGTGATCCAGCCGGGTTCGAGAGCCTGAAGGCCATATTCGCCGTAGTTGACCTTATTGCCGCGCAGTGCCTTACCGGTCATACGACCTCTGTGCACTCTGCGGTATTTAACACGCTTAGGCATTAACATTATTTTCTGCCTCCTTCCTTACGAGGCCTGCGGTTTTCGTGAAGAACCTCGCCCTTATAGAGCCATACCTTAACGCCGATGATACCGTAGGTTGTTTTAGCCTCGGCAAAACCGTAGTCGATATCTGCTCTGAGGGTTTGCAGCGGGATTGTGCCCTCGTGATACTGCTCGCTTCTTGCGATTTCAGCGCCGCCAAGACGGCCGGAGCACATGATCTTGATGCCGCGGGCATTGAGCTTCATAGCTCTGCCGATAGACATCTTCATAGCTCTTCTGTATGAGATTCTCTTTTCGAGCTGCTGTGCAACGCTTTCGGCGATGAGCTGTGCATCGAGATCGGGAGTTTTGACCTCTACGATGTTGATGGCAACGGGCTTGCCGAGCATCTTCTCACACTGGAGTCTGAGCTTTTCTATTTCAGCACCGCCCTTACCGATTACAAGACCGGGTTTAGCGCAGTGAATGTGGATTCTTACCTTTGAAGCATCACGCTCAATTTCGATTTTCGGAACACCGAAAGCATTGAGCTGCTTCTTGAGAGTCTTACGGAGGTTGTAGTCCTCAACGAGTGTATCGCCGAAGTCCTTATCGGCTACAAACCAACGAGAGTCCCAATTTTTGATTACACCGACACGCAGACCGTGCGGATTTACTTTCTGGCCCATTCGTTTACCTCCTCAGCAATTATTCTTCTGTTTCCTTGAGCACAATGGTAACATGAGATGTTTTCTTGTCGATTCTGTATGCACGGCCCTGTGCTCTCGGACGAATTCTCTTGAGGATAGGACCCTGACTTACGCTGCACTCTGCAACATAAAGTCTGTTGACATCCATATTGTGGTTGTTCTCAGCATTAGCCATTGCCGACTTGAGAAGCTTCTGAAGGTCTTCACAAGCAGCCTTCGGTGTGTGCTGGAGAACTGCCATTGCGTAATCACAAGGCTTATTGCGGATAAGATCGAGAACGATCTTAACCTTACGGGGCGAAATACGAGCGTATTTAAGTTCTGCCCTTGCTTCCATTTTCAACACTCCTTTCGGCTAATTACTTAGATGTTTTGGAACCGGCATGACCCTTGAAGGTTCTGGTCGGAGCGAACTCACCGAGTTTATGACCAACCATATCTTCGGTAACATATACCGGAACGTGCTTGCGGCCGTCATGAACCGCAAATGTATGACCTACGAACTCAGGGAAGATGGTTGAAGATCTGCTCCATGTCTTGACGATCTTCTTTTCGCCTGCTTCGTTCATCTGCTGAACCCTTTTAAGCAGCACAGGCTGCACAAAAGGACCCTTTTTAATGCTTCTGCTCATAATTCAAAGCTCCTTTCTGTAGCCTACTCTTACTTACCGTTTCTGCGTCTTACGATAAGCTTATCGGAACGGGTATTCTTTCTGGTCTTATAGCCAAGAGCGGGCTTACCCCAGGGGGTAACAGGACCGGGACGGCCAACGGGGCTTTTGCCCTCACCACCGCCGTGGGGGTGATCGTTCGGGTTCATGACAGAACCTCTGACAGTCGGACGCCAACCCATGTGGCGTTTTCTGCCTGCCTTGCCGAGCTTGACATTTTCGTGGTCGATGTTGCCGACCTGTCCGATTGTAGCCATACAATTTTCAGGAACATTTCTCAGCTCACCGGAGGGAAGTCTGAGCAGTGCAAGACCATTTTCCTTAGCCATGAGCTGAGCCATGTTGCCTGCACTTCTTGCTAACTGTGCACCCTTGCCGGGATACAGTTCAATGTTGTGGATAAAGGTACCAACGGGGATATTGATAAGCGGCAGAGCATTGCCGGGCTTGATATCTGCCGAAGCACCGGATACGACCTTATCGCCGACCTTCAGACCGACAGGAGCGATGATATAGCTCTTTGTGCCGTCTGTATACTCGATCAGAGCGATATGAGCGGAACGGTTCGGATCATACTCGATGGTCTTTACAGTTGCCTCCATATCGAACTTACGGCGCTTGAAGTCGATGATTCTGTACTTGTTACGGTTTCCGCCGCCTCTGTGGCGAACCGTGATTCTGCCGTAGCTGTTACGGCCTGATTTATTGTTGAGCGGAGCAAGGAGGCTCTTTTCAGGCTCAACCTTAGAAAGACTTGAATAATCTGTAACCGACATATTTCTTCTTGCGGGGCTTGTCGGCTTATAAACCTTTATTGCCATTTAATTCACTCTCCTCATGATGGCTTTGCGGAGAACGGCATATTCTCCATTCCTTCTGCCTGTATCTACTATTATATATAATGTAGGATCTTCAGGCTTACATCATGCCCTCAAAGAACTCGATGCCCTTGCTGCCTTCTGTAAGGGTCACATAGGCTTTTTTCCATGAAGGAGTATAGCCCTCGAATCTGCCCTGACGGCGATGGCGGCCTCTGACGCTTACGGTATTGACCTTAGCGACCTGAACACCGAAGATTTCCTCTACTGCCTTGGCAATCTCAATTTTAGTTGCCTTTTTGTCAACTCTGAAGGTATACTTCTTCTCGGTTGCAACGCCTGTCATGCTTTTTTCTGTGATGATGGGCTTTATGATGATGTCACGAGCTGTCATGCATATACCTCCTCGATCTTGCTTACTGCGTCCTTAACGATCACGAGCTTATCGGCATTCACGATGTCATAGACATTCAGTGTATTGACCTGAGCTGTTTTAACACCGGGGATATTTCTTGCTGAGTTAATGACCTTCTTGTCAACCTCAGGAAGAACGATCAGTGCCTTGTTATCTGCACCGATTGCACGGAGCATTTCAGCGATGGTCTTTGTCTTGAACTCATCCAGAGTGATCTTATCGATAACGATCAGCTGGCTGTCTGCGAACTTGCCGGAGAAAGCCGACTTCATTGCAAGACGTCTTTCCTTCTTATTGATGTTGAATCTGTAGCATCTCGGCTTGGGAGCGAAAACGACACCGCCGTGAGTCCACTGGGGTGCGCGGGTAGAGCCCTGTCTTGCATGACCGGTACCCTTCTGCTTCCAAGGCTTTCTGCCGCCGCCTCTGACCTCTGCACGGGTGAGAGCGGACTGTGTGCCCTGACGGTTGTTTGCAAGATAGTTGGTAACCATCTTATGCATAACAGCCACATTAGGCTCAATAGCGAATACGGCATCTGAAAGCTCGATGGAATCGACCTTCTTGCCTGCCATATCGAGTACATCTATATTAGCCATTGAAATTCCTCCTTCCCTTAAGCCTTCACGCTGTCGCGGATAACTACGATACCGCCGTTAGGACCGGGAATTGCTCCCTTAACAGCGATAAGATTATTCTCAGCGTCGATCTTTACAACCGTAAGATTCTGAACGGTTACCCTTTCAGCACCGAGATGACCTGCCATTTTCTTACCCTTCCATACTCTTGAAGGAGTGGAGCAGGCACCCATAGAGCCGCCGTGACGGGCAACAGGACCCGAACCATGGGTTTCCTTAAGGCGGTGGAAATTCCAGCGCTTGATCACGCCGGCGTAGCCCTTACCCTTGCTCTTGCCGGTAACATCGATCTTGTCACCCTCTGCAAAGGTATCTGCCTTAATGACATCGCCGACATTATATGTGCTGATGTCGTCAAATCTGAATTCACGAAGTGTCTTTTTGGGAGCAACGTCAGCCTTCTGGAAGTGGCCGAGAAGGGGCTTTGTGATGTTCACGGGAGTATCCTTGAACTTATCGCTGCGCTTTCTCTTGCCCTTGCCGGTTCCGTTCTGAACCTTGAGCTTGATGTCGCCGAAGCCAAGCTGAACAGCCTCGTAGCCGTCATTTTCAACCGTTTTGATCTGAGCAACGACGCAGGGACCTGCTTCAACAACGGTTACGGGAACGACCTTACCCTTTTCATCAAAGATCTGTGTCATACCGATCTTTTTGCCGATGATTGCCTTTTGCATTTGTGTTTCCTCCTTGATAGGTTATTGGTTGGTAATTGCCTGAATTATCCAACATGACCCCGACTGCTTGTAGGTTGAAAGAGATCAGAGCTTGATTTCGATTTCAACACCTGCAGGGAGTTCAAGTCCTGTGAGAGCCTCAACGGTTTTGTTTGAGGGTCTGAGGATGTCGATAAGTCTTTTGTGGGTTCTGGTTTCAAACTGCTCACGGCTGTCCTTATACTTATGAACAGCACGGAGGATAGTTACAACCTGCTTCTCTGTGGGAAGCGGTACCGGACCCGATACCCTTGCGCCTGTGCGCTTTGCGGTTGCCACGATCTTCTCAGATGCCTGATCGACCAGCTGATGATCATACCCCTTGATTCTTATCCTTATTTTTTCCTTGACTGCCACGCTAATCGCCTCCTTATTGTAGTTGGCGGGCGTTTTCATTTCCTCACACCCTGCCGGGTGTTTCCTGCAACTCTAATGAAAAACCGGAATCGGCGCAAACCGTCCCGGGGTGAGGTCATGAAAAAAGTCGGAGCAAAACCGTCCGTACCTGCAACTCCAAAGGCACAGGCAGACCCTGCTGAAAAGCCGCAGAGATCCGCCGCCTTTTGTACAGGCAGTCAACTCCAAATATTCCTTCGCCCGGTTTAAAATCGGACATACTCCACGGAAAAACCGGCATTTTATGCCGCAACCTCCCGCTTCATCGCATATCTATTGCAGTCACGCAGGTATTATGATACCACACAATTATGATTATTGCAAGCGTTTTACAAAAATTTCTTTGTTAATTATAGTAGAATTTTCGATGAAAATTCTATGCAGTTTGCTGTAATTTTCTTGATTCTTATACAGATATCATGCCTATATTTCGTGTAAATGACGATATTTTTTATCTATTCTGTGCACCATTGTGCCTATCGTATATTGTCAGCTCCGATTCATTGGGTCAAGGCACAAACAGGCATCTGTCATATATGAGGCATATCCCGTTTATGCCCCATCGTTATATATGTTATATATAATGTAAACAAAATGCAGTGATATCTTTTTTCAATACAAATCTAACATTTTTTTAATAAGCAAAACCCCAAAGTCTACCGCAAAAATATTGATTTTTTGACACAGAATGCTATACTGATAGGCAATCGAGGATTATCCAACATTTCATGCCACAATGGTTATTTTTGTAGTATAAATATAAGACAATCTTGCTCGCAAAGGCACAAAGAGGACTTTAGTGCAACATTTTGCATCAAGATGAGATTTTTAGGCGATTCAAAAAAAAAAACAGTTGTGTTTTTGAGAAAAGCATGGTATAAAATTCTACTATATTCAAAAATCACTAAACTTTTTTATGTGAGGTTATTGTATATGAGTGATATAAATGAAAAGAACACCCCCGCCGCCGAAAACGGCAAGGGCAAAGATAAAAAAGACAATCAGGGCATTGTCATCAAAAAGCGTGATATCATTATAGCGGTTATTATTATTCTGCTCCTGCTGATTGGCAGTGTTACGGTAGCTTTTAACTGGAACAACTGGTTTGGCGGCGGTGCACAGCCCGCAGAAACGTCTGATGTTTCTGTGGTTTCGGGCAGCTCTCAGATCAACCCCGACATTGACCCCAATGCGGGAACATGGGACGGCAGCACCCCCAAAGATAAAAGTGAGAGCTCCGCAGTGGGCATCAAGATTCCCGGCTATCCGTCAATCACACTGCCCGCCAATCAGAAAAACGTTACAATGGCACTGCTCAATCCCGAGGGCAACCCCTGCTACTTCAAGTTTGAAATCGTACTGAAAGATACGGGCGAAACGATTTTTGAATCAAAGCTCGTTCCGCCGGGTCAGGCACTGACCGACATCACCCTGTCAAGGGCATTGGAAGCAGGCGAATATAACGCTGTTATCAAAATCACAACCTCATCGCTCGAAACATTGAGTGCTATGAACGGCGCTAATGTGGAAACGGTGCTTATCGTCAAGTAAAACAGAGGGAGGAAACATGATGAAAAGGCTATACAAATCCGCTGCTGTCTTGTGTGCATTGCTTGTTGCGGCTTCGGCGGGCTTTGCCGTCAGCAACAGCCCTTTAGAGAGTATCCCATACGGCATTACCGCCAATGCGGCAACCGTGAGCAATGTTGCCTATCTCGACAAAAACGGCAATCCGCTGACTTGCGCGAGTGCAACCACCATAGACAGCCAAAATGACAATTTAACGATCAATACTAACGGCTGGTATGTTGTTCAAGGAACCGTTACCATAAACGGAAAGATCAACATCGACACTAACAGGACAGTTAATATTATTTTAGCCGATAACAGCTATCTTGATATCCAAGGAATAGACGTGCCTGCCAGCAGTACATTAAATATCTATTCTCAGAGTTTTCACGGCCAGTCCACCGGAACAGTGAATATTGTCAGAAATACCGGCCCCAATTCCGGTATCAATGGTGATAAACCCAACGCTGCCAGCGGCACGATCAACATATACGGCGGTGCATTTACGATAACAGTGAAACATCACAAAGCCTACGGAATAGGTGCTAATCAAAGCAGTTCACAAAACATAAACATCAACAACGCTGACATTGCTGTAACGGGTGGTGCAGGTGCTTATATTTCCGATAAAACCACCGTTTATAACAGCAACATCACACACGGCGGTACTGTAGTTAATGGCAACACCCCCGTTATTCCTGACAAACCCTGTTCAGTGGTTTTCACCGTCACTATCCCCGCTGACACTGTCATAAACAGCACTTTTCAGGTAAAAGCCGAGAATGTGACCCTGCCCGCAAACAGAACACTTAAAGTGTCGATGTCATCAGACGATATTGATACAGACGATAACTTTATCATGACCTCTGCCGAGGGCGCACAGCTTAAATATAAAGTAACAAGCACTAATGGTGTTACAAACTATGCCAACAACGCTTCTGTCATACAGGTAACCGGTGCTGTGACCTCAGTGACGAGAACAGTCGATCTCAAAACCGTACTGGACGATGAAGTTATCTATTCGGGCGATTACACAGGTCATCTGACCTTTACCGTATCGCTCACACAGTGAAAATTGAATCGGGAATTTTGCATTGTCCATTTTCAATTTTCCATTACTAAGCCCCCACGGTTTCGTTTGAAACCCGGAAATATAAACTTTTTACAAAAAAGGAGTCATTACTATGAACATGAAAAGAACACTTACCGCGATCCTCGCCCTTGCACTCGCAGCCTCCGCCATGTCCGTGACTGCTTTTGCAGCCGACAACACCTTCACACAGGCGACCGACCCCGATAGTAAGGTCACTAACGTTACGTATACGGTCGCTCCCGGTTATACCGTAACGATTCCCGCTGATGTTGCACTGGGCACTACAGCGGAGGTCAGCGTATCCGGCGTGAAAGTCGCAGCCAATAAGGAGGTTTTTGTACAATTATCCGCCGCGTCCTCCGCAAGGGGCACTGACGGTCTGAAGGTCAGCACCGACGAGGGTGCGGAGATCGAATATACGATCAATAACAATGGCGGCGCTGTAACTGTCGGCAGCATATTCCTGACCGTGCAGTCTGCTGCCGGTGCAGGAGGAATAGGCTCAGCCGATCTCGAGTTCTCCACTCCTGATTTTGCTGCTGCCGGTGACTATTCGGGTACAGTGACCTTTACGGTAGGTACGCAGACCCCGGCGGCATGATCAAGGGAGAAAAGCTATGAAAAGGATAGCTTCTGTGCTCCTTGCAGGCATCATACTCTCAGCAGTGCCGGTAACGGCATCTGCTGAGGGACAAGATACGCGGGTAAAATTTGAGGTTGACCCGAGTTATACGGTGATAATACCGCCGGAAATTATTCTCGACCCTCAGAGCGACGGCACATACGCTAAAGATGCTGCGATTACGGCATCTGATGTCCGCCTTAAATACGGTCAGGGCATTACAGTGGCACTTGAAAGCGATTACACCCTCACAAGTGACGAGGGCGCAGAGCTTGCCTACAGTGTCATTCCTGCCAACAATGTCAGCGGTGACGCAGTAGCACAGTTTAAGACTGACACCGCCGACCAGACCGCCGTTATTAAGTTTCAGGCGGGTGTTCCCGAGTTTTCGGGCAACTACAAAGATACTGTGACGTTTGTTATCTCCGTATCTTAATGAAACCACAAGGAGGTCACTATAATGAACAAGAAATACATTGCAGCAGCTTCGGCGGCTGCGGTAATGGTGTCTATGATTTCTGTTCCTGCATTTGCCGTTGATTATCCCGGCGGCAGCCAGGATACCCGGATTTCGACCGCCATCGAACCTACCTACACAGTGACGATCCCTGCCGACACGACTGTCGCATTCAACGCTCTGTCCACCGATTTCGGTGCGGTAACGTTGGAGTCTGCTCAAATCGATCCCGGCAAGGCCGTTAAGGTTGAGCTTGATGCTTCGGGCAGCCTTAAAAATGCGGCTGACGCAGACAAAACAATCGCTTACACCATAAACACAGCAGACAACACTGCCTTTACTTCGGCATCTTATCAGACCGCCGGTGATACCACGGCTCTTAAGATCGACATTACACAAGAAGCCTGGGATGCCGCATTTGCCGGCAGCTACAGTGACACTGTTACCTTTACGGTTTCTTACGTTGATGCCGAGTAACAGGCAAACAGACCAATATGTGTTGGGGGTGACGATGCCTATGAAAAAAACGGCAGTATTACTGCTTACCGTGCTGATGATGTGCATAACGAGTCTTGGTGTATATGCCGAGTCCGCAACAATTGCCGCTCAGGTGCCAGGCACGCATACTGTTACCTTTGTGATTGAAGGAGGCAAAGTCGAAGCCAACGGGACACCTGTCGATCATACAATAGAGCTTGACCGCCAAAGGGTACAGACGTATCGGCTGATTCCTGATGACGGCTATATTCTTGATCAACTGATCTATGACGGTGAGGACGTTACCGAACAGGTGACAAACAACTGCTTTACCGCACCTCCCCTGATCAGAGATACCGAATTTACGGTAATATTCAGACCGTCACGTTTGCCGCAGGACAGCAGCAAGCCATTTCCGCAGAGCAGTACTGAACAATCGATCCGCCGGACGAGTACACCATCTTCTCAAACGAGAGATGCAAATACCGTTCATACGGGAGATTTCAATGAAGCTGTGGGGTATTTCACGGTACTGCTTGTGCTGAGCCTGTGTTTGCTGATCGTCCTGACGGGACACAAACAAGAAAAACACACAACATCATAAAAACGGGAAAATGCGGCTTTCAGCAATTGAAAGCCGCATTTTTGCGGATACGCTCATTTGTTGGTTCACACCACCTGAAGTGCCCTCTTGAGAGAATCTGCGACATACTGCGCCTGTTCGTCGGTCAGCGTAGAATACAGCGGCAGAGTCAGCTCGTTTTTATACATCTCATAAGCATTCGGAAAATCATTGATATCATAGCCCATACGCTTATAGGCGGTCATCATCGGCAGCGGCTTGTAATGTACATTCGCGGCAACGCCATAGCTTGCTAACTTTTCTATGACGGCATTCCGGTATTCCTCGTCCTGCCACATGATCTTGGTAATATAGAGATGTCCGCTCGAAATGAGCTTATCCTTCTCGGAATAGTGCTGCAGCATAGAAAGCCCCGCGTCGGCAAGCTCACGGTTATAGAATTCGATCAGCTTGCGGCGGCGCGTGAGCATAGCGGGCAGACGCTGGAGCTGTACAATACCGATGGACGCGGCAATATCCGTCATATTGCACTTGAAATAAGGTCCTACGATATCATATTCCCATGAACCGCCGCGTGTTTTTGAAAGCGCGTCCTTTGTCTGACCGTGCAGTGTCAGCAGCATAAACTGCCGATACAGCTCATCGCTGTTGATATCCTCATGCCTGACCCATGTCACCGCGCCGCCCTCGGCGGTGGTGAGATTTTTCACCGCATGGAACGAAAAGGCTGTAAAATCAGCCAGTGCGCCCGCCTTGACAATGTTGCGCTTTGCACCGAAGGAATGTGCCGCATCTGCTAAAACGATGACCCTTCCGAAAACCTCCTGCAGCGGGCTTGCCGGAATAAACAGGCTCTGTTTTGCAAATACCGCGTCATAGATACGGTCATAATCACACGGCACTCCGCCCACATCAACGGGTATAATGACCTTGGTACGGGTGGTGATGAGTGACGGCAGGCGGTCATAGTCCATCTGAATGGAGTTTTTCATACAGTCGATCATAACGGGCTTTGCCCCGACATGACACACTGCACTTGCAGTCGCCGTATAGGTGTATGCCGGAACAATGACCTCGTCCCCTGCCTTGACCCCCAGCATACGCAGCGTCGATTCCAATGCCGCCGTACACGAATCCAGACACACAGTCCTGTCCGTCATGCAGTATCTTGTGATCATCTGTTCAAATTTTTTGGTTTTAGGGCCTGTCGTGATCCAGCCGCTTCTCATGGTTTCGGCAACTGCATTGATTTCCTCCTCGCCGATATCGGGCGGCGAAAACGGTATGTTCATCATATACATATCCTCCCTTTTGCAGATTGATGCGAATAACTAATAGATCAGCTTCTGTATATAGTCCCTTGCTTCTGTGAGTGACGGCAGAATTACCGCTGCTTTTGCCCGCATTTCGTCATCGGGCGGGAGCAGATCGGGGATCATGATGACGGTCATGCCCGCGTTATGCGCTGCGCGCACCCCGTTATAGGAATCCTCCACCACCGCGCAGTCCTGCACCTCTCTGCGGAGCAAAGCGGCAGCCCTGAGGAAGATATCCGGCGCGGGCTTGCCGTGTCTGATCTGGTCTCCGCCGATAATCACATCAAAATACTTGTCCAGACCTGCCTGTTCAAGATTCTGCATGACCAGAGGGGTTGCAGTTGAAGATGCCAGAGCGGCGGTAATTCCCTTGATGCGCCAGAGGTATTGCAGCAGTTCACGTGCGCCCTGCTTCACGGGCAGTCCGTTTGCCGCCTTCTCCGCCCTGATATGCGCCCTGACTGCATTCCAGAATTCTTCTTCCGGATAATCCTCCCCATAAGCCTCCTTAAAACGCGCATAGGTCTTTCGCTCGTTCAGCCCGATACAGCTTTTGCTGACATTCTCTATATCCTTCATGCCGAACTGCTCACCAACAGCCGCGCAGGCATTGGCATAAAGCCGCTCGGAGTCGAAGATCACACCGTCCATATCAAAGATAACCGATTGTATTTTTTGGCTCATGATAAAATCCTCATTATAGGCAGATATCAGTCCATACCGTTTTGCAGCTTCGCCGCTTTCAAGGTATTTTTCATCAGCATGGCGATCGTCATCGGGCCTACTCCTCCGGGAACAGGGGTGATAAATCCTGCCTTCGGTTCAACGGATTCAAAATCCACATCGCCGCAGAGCTTGCCGTTTTCATCGCGGTTGATGCCGACATCGAGCACCGCCGCACCCTCCTTGACCATATCACCTGTCACAAATTTCGGTCTGCCGACTGCGGCGACAAGAATATCGGCTTCACGGCAGATCTCCGTGAGGTTTTTAGTTCTGCTGTGGCAGATCGTGACCGTACCGTTCTCGTGCAGCAGCAGCATAGCCATCGGCTTGCCCACAATATTGCTTCTGCCGATCACCACGCAGCTTTTGCCGCTGACCTCAATACCCGCGCTGTGAATCAGCTCCATCACGCCGGCAGGCGTACACGGCAGAAAATGATAATCCCCGATCATGATCCTTCCGACATTGGACGGGTGGAATGCGTCTACGTCCTTAAGCGGAGAGATCGCATTGATAACAGCCTTTTCGTCAAGATGCTCCGGCAGCGGAAGCTGACACAGAATACCGTTTACCGAAGGCTTGCTGTTAAGGGTATCGATGAGGGCAAGCAGTTCCTCCTGTGTTGTTTCTGCGGGAAGTGCATATTCCTCCGATACAAATCCCACATCGGCGCAGGCTTTTTTCTTATTGTTGACATATACTCTTGAAGCAGGATCATCTCCCACAATGATCACCGCCAGTCCGGGATCAACACCCTTTGCCTTTAACTCCTCGCACTCCTTGCGAACCTGTTCCCTTACCTGTGCAGACACTTCTTTACCGCTGATAATTTTTGACATTTATATTCATCCTTTCAATAAATATTGGGGCTCTGCCCCAAACCCCGCAGGGGCTCTGCCCCAGACCCCGCAGGGGCTCTGCCCCTTGACCCCGCCAGGGGAACTCGAGTTCCCCTGGACCCCGCAACTTTATTACGGGGTAGTATAGGAGCAGGAGGTTATTCCTCCGCGGATTCTGTTTCCTCTGCGGATTTTTCTTCCGGGGAGCTATCGACTGCCTTTACGGTTCTGCTGCGAAAGACGAACAGAAGAATAAGACCGGTAAGCATGGTTGCCGCCGCGATCACCTGCGAAACACGCAGTCCGAAAAGCGGCGTATAAAGGCTGTCCGTTCTCAGTCCCTCCACGATCATTCGTTCAAAGCCGTACCATACTAAATACAGCAGAAAAATCTGCCCGTCATACCTGCGCAGCTTTTTACTGAAAAGGTATAAAAGAACAAATCCCAACAGACACCACAGGGATTCATACAAAAAACAGGGGTGAACGCCGACCCCTCCCGTTTTTTCGCTTATCATTGCCCATGGAAGCTCGGTTTCCGTGCCGAATGCCTCCTGATTGAAAAAGTTGCCCCATCTGCCAAGCCCCTGACCGATCAGAAAGCCCATCACGGCAATGTCGAGTACGGCGGGAACAGGCAGCTTCTTGATTTTCGCTGTAATGCACCCCGCAGCCAGCGCGCCGATAATACCGCCGTAAATGGCAAGTCCTCCGTTGTGTATGGCGAGGATTTCGTCCGTATGAGCGGCATAATACTCCCACCTGAAAAACACATAAAACGCTCTTGCACCCACAATACCGCAGATAAGACCCGCCAATACACAGTCAACAAAGCTGTCACGGTCAATACCGAAGCGTTTCAGGTTTGTCAGGGCAAAAACAAGGGCAAGCAAAAAGCCCGTTCCGATGATCACACCGTACCAATAAACCGAAAAGTCACCGATCTTCAATGCAACCGGATCGATATCAAGGGAAATGCCGATTCCCGGAAAACTCACATGATTCATTCCCTGTCGCCGCCTCTCATCATGTTTCCAGAGGTCTGATGACAGACAGACAATAATTGTCCGGGTCGAGGATATGCCTGATCACTTCATTGGCTTCCTCCAATGTGAGCGAAGCCGTAACATCCATGCTGTCAAACATCTCTCTGCCGGTAAAAAAACAGTTAGCAAGGGCAGACGCGATCGATGAAGGATGATCGGAAACCGAAACAGCCTGACCATACACACTCCGCTTGGCTTCTTCAAAAAGGTCGGCGGGAACACCCTCACGGCACAGCTCCCTGACCGCCTGCAAAATATATCCGGCAGCTTCATCGGGCTTATGGGTTTCTCCCGAAAATACTATTACACCATATCCGACACCCTCAGACATATCATAGCTGAAGCTTGCATTGACGAGTCCCTTGTCGGTAAGCTCACGATACAGCTTGGAACCTGAACCCGCAAAAGCATCTAAAATAATGGAGATCGTCGAAACCTCCTTAGGGTCGGGAAGCTCTGTGGTGCTTTTTGTCAGCTTGAACCCGAGATGGAATGACGGCACAGCAACCGGCATCTTCTGTTCCACATAATGCTTTACCACCTCATAGGGTTCTTCGGGGAAAATCGTTTCGGTTGTAAAGGGTCCGGCGGGCTTGAGCTTCTCATCGAGAATAGAGAGCACCTCATCGGGGTCTGCCTTGCCTGCCACACAGAGAAGCATGTTGTGAAGATTGTAGTAGCTGTTATAGCATTCATAGAGAATTTCGGGTGTGATCTGTGCAATCGACTGAATATCGCCCGCGATGTCGGTGTGAATGGGGTGATTATGATACAATCCGCCCAACAGGTTCATCAGAGCGCACCAGTCGGGATTATCCTGATACATTTTGATTTCCTGACCGATAATCCCCTGTTCCTTGGCGACAGTTTCGGGGGTAAAATAGGGCGACTGAATGAGGTCTATGAGTATTTCAAGTGATTCCGCGAATTTATCACTGCACTGAAACAGGTAGCCGGTCATATCGAATGAAGTGAAGGCATTGGCAGAAGCACCTGTTTTGGCATATTTGGAGAAAGCGTCGCCGTCCTCACTTTCAAAAAGCTTGTGTTCGAGATAGTGCGCCGTGCCGTCAGGTACAGTGATCTCCCTGCCGTCCCTCACAAATCGGTTACAGATCGAGCCGAAATTTGCAGCGAACAATGCGTAGGTGCTTGTGAAGCCCTCTTTAGGATAAACCAGAACGGTCAGACCGGAGGGGTGGTGTATTTCATAATATTGGTCACCGGTACGGTCACTCTTTCTTATGGTATAATTCATGATTCCTCTCCCCCTGTTCCCTTAAGTGAAAATACGGTATCCTGCTTGATTTCGTTGGACAGTGCAATAATATCCTCTTTTTTAACGCTTTCGGCGATACTGCAAAGCTCCTCCGGTGAAAGCGGCTTTTCGTGGAAGGATTCTGCGAGATAATGTGATTGCAGAGAAGAAAGGCTGTCGAGCTTTGACATATACATATTTTTGACAGACAGCTTTGCGGCAGTGAGTTCCTCATCAGAAAGTTCTCCGTTTTGCAGTAAAGAGAGCTGTTCGGAGATACCCTTTTCCGCTTTTTCGATCTGATCGGTTTCAACGCCGCTGTCGATGAGCAACAGACCCTTGTTATTGGCCAGACTTGCCGAGCAGTAGTAGCAAAGGCTCTGTTTTTCACGGACATTCACGAACAGCTTGGAGATCGGTGTACCGCCGAGAACGACACCGGTCATATAGTTAGCGACCGAGCCGTAATCGTCATCGCGTCTGACGCAGCGGTAGCCCATCACGAGCTTGGACTGGCTGATCTGATCAGTTTCCTCCACACGTCTGACCTGAGGTGCTGCAGCACGTACAATACTTTTTTTATCAGTGGAACGCGGCTTATCTTTAAAATAGGGAACAAACCCGTCATAAGCCTGTGCGGGGTCTGTACTGCCGAGCATAAAGAGTTCTACTCTTGCCGTATCGAGGAGTTTTTTCCATGCGGCAAAGAGGTCATCGGGAGTAAGGCGGGCAACATCCTCTTTTGTACCGCAGCGTCCGATAGCATACGGTTCATCGGCGCACATGACTTTCACGCATTGATCGATCGCGTAGTTACGTTTATCGTTGAATTCAGCTTCTAATTCTTCGACAAGCTGACGCTGTTCCTGTTCGGTATCCTCGGTGCAGAACGTACCGTCCACCAGCTTAGGGTCAAAGAGGATCGAACAAAGCAGACGTGCAAGCTCAGCCGAAACGAGGCTGTTGTCGTAGGTGTAGCGGTCGGCAATACCCGAAGCGGCAATGGTAATGATCTGGTAGTCGGCTCTGCGAGTAACACTGGGATAAAGTGCCGCGCCATAAAGGCTGTTGAGTTTTCTTGCCATGGTGGTAAGATCGGGGTATTCGCGGCAGGAACGAGTAAGGACATTAGCAAGCAGCGCGTTAGCCGGAGCTGTATCCTTATTCAGCGGCACGATGAGCGATGCGCTGATACGCTCCCGCTTGAATCGGGAATCCGAAACGGCGGTAAAGCTGACGCCCTCACAAATCTCTCTGCGGTTAATTTCTGACATTTTATCATCTCCGTTTTATTGTCCGGTGGCACATCGTCTTAGACGGCACACCGGCTTATATGATTAACTTTCCCTATTTTAACCATTATATCACATCTCCTCCCCCAATATCAAGCGGCAGCGCAACGGCACCCACGGAAATCAATTTTGAAGGGCAGTTTCTTCGGGGGAAACCCTTTGTTTGAAAACAAAGGGTTCTCCCCCGTTCTCGTCTGTCGCCTCGGTCGGTGCTTCTGCCTGTGGCAGAGGTGTCCACCGGACACCCGCACCCCCCTTCCTAAAAAAACGGACTTTTTGCCCATATCTGATACAGCTAATAAAGCAAAAGTGAGTCTATATACTGTGGATTTTTTAAAAGTTGATTTCCGTGCAACGGCGCTGCACCCGTGTTCGCGTTTTCGCTCAACACCATAGAGAACTCCCCTCTGCTTATCAGTAAGACAGCACCATCTGCCCTATACTTTTATCCCACCGAGCTATCGCTCTGAGTATGGGAGATTGGTGCTATGCCGCGTCGGAAACAACAGTGGTCTATTGTTTGTGAGCGTTGGGAGCGCAGCGGGTACTCTATTCGCGAATCCGCAAGAAAAATAATCCAAAAAAAATTTTTTTTCAAAAAACACTTGCATTTTCCAAATTGATATGCTATAATATCAAAGTCGTCAGGAAATGACAGACAAAAAGTTGGTGTTGATGACATTGAGGGTCCACCCGTTCCCATACCGAACACGGAAGTTAAGCTCAACGGTGCCGAAAATACTTGATTGGT
>CACYDW010000153.1 GCA_902773325.1 uncultured Ruminococcus sp. | reverse complement strand
CCGGACGGCTTTCCTCATGCCCCGATATGTAACCTTTCTGCAATATCCCTTATTGCACTCACGAAACGATGATCTTCTGTCAATGTTATCTGCGAGGGGTCGGCGGCGTGCAGCCGCTGTCTGATCAACCTGTCAGTTCTGAACAGGTCATCTATCCTTCTGACTATTCCTGTTGCGCACATGGTACAAATCTCCTTTGATACAAATTTATTCAAGGGTAGTATTTGTAATTTGCGGGGGAATATACCGAAAAATATGGGGCTGTCGCACTAACACTGCCCCATCCGCCCGACTGTTGCAGCGAAATGACCGGGCTAAAAAAGATTAAGCGGTTCAAATGGCGGCTTTGCCGCCATTTGAACCGCTTATACTATATGGAGAGTGCGCCGCAAGGTAGGCGCACCCCAGGGCACTTCCTGAGGGCGCACGGGGCAGTGTTAACGCGACGTCACCCCTGATAAAACAAATTATAGCCGCCCGGCCGCACGGATATAAAAAACACAGGCTTCCGCAAAACACTTGCGGAAGCCAGATCCGGCTATGGTCTATTCTTTGCTCCTGTTTCCTGAAGCTAACATAAGTATTGCTGCACAACATAACATGCTTGCTGCAGCAAAAAGTGCAGGAAATGCAGTATCGCCTGTTTTTGCAGGCTTTTCGTCCGGTGCTCCCGGACTTTCCTGTTCAGGCTGTGGTTCTTCGCTCGATTCTGCCGAAGGCTGCTCAATGCGGGCAATTACCTGTGTGCTGCCGCCTTGACCGCTTTGTGCTACGACCGTAACGGTAATGGGCAGCATCACCGACAGCATAATAGCAAACAAGCACACACCTGTTTTAATTGTATTTTTCATTGCGTAGCCTTTCGAAAGCCTCGATCACTGGTTTTCAAGCATAGAGTAGAATACCATATAGCCGCTGTAATCGCCAACGATCTCGGTAATATTATAGTCGCAAAGGTCATGCTGATTAAGACGAAGCGTAAGATCCTGGATCTCGCCTTCATGTATAAATTCGGCAATCTTGAATCCGATCGAGGATGTCATGGGAGAAGAGTTGACGCTCTGTGTAGTATCCAGGTTTTCGGTTACATCATAGACATCATAATTGAACTTCTTTGAGGAATCAACTTTGTTGGTGATCCTGAAATCGCTGTCTTCGGAAGTAGCGTCTTTATCACGTACATAAACACTGATCTTCTGTGTTTCTTCGTCAAGATTGGTGATCGTTTTTGCGGTAACATGGGTAACAACATCCCTGAAGCTGTCTTCGGTGGTGTTTTCGGGCATTGTCAGAGTACCGAAATCAACAACATCCGGAATCTCGATAACATAGGTCACATCTCCGGTAACAGATCCATCAATGCGTGCTTTTACTTCGGTCTGACCTTCCTGATTAGTATTGGTAAGCTCTGCTGCATATACAGAAACGGCAGATGTGCATACCATAGCGGCTGCGAGTGCAAGTGTGATGATTTTTTTTGATTTCAAGGTTAATTCTTCCTTTCAGATTATTTTATAGAACAAGGCATCGCCTTAATTCACAATGAGGGTAAATGCAGATTCGGCTGCATTCAGAGGTGTGTGCTCTTCGTCGAGCAGAACGCATTGATAAAAAACAATTGCGTTATAGGTGCCTTTGGACAGGGACTTGTTCAAGGGTATTTCTTCCAGCCCCTGTCCGGGCTTCAGCAGGGGAGAGGTATAAAGTACTGTTCCGTCGGCAAGCTTTACCGTTGCAAAAAATCCTACGGTGTTTTCCTTGGGATTGCCGACACTTAGCTTCAGCGAAGTATCTCCTTCGTTCATTGTGGCTGATGAATAGCCGGGAATCATAGTCCCTTTTTTCTGATCGCTTCTTTCATCAGGCCGGCTGACGTTCGGATCCCAGTTGTCAACGATCGTACCGACAACACCCTTGGCGTTTTCAACGGGACGCTTTTCTTCTGTCAGGCTGCGGACAAGAACGACAAGCGTAACGATACAGCCTGCAAGTATTATCAGCAGAAGAATGATGATGATAGTCTTTTTTCTGCTTTTTTCATTATTATTATTCACTTTCCTTTTTTCTCCTTGAGATAAGAATCGCCAGTATGGATGCAATTATCATTGCGACAGACATAGTGAGCGGCAGGCTGCTGTCTCCCGTATTGAAATTGCCGGTATCCTTATCGTTGTTCTTATCGGATGTAATGTTTTCCGCTACAGCAAAGCCGGTCGGTTCTGTGAGTGAGAAGGTCGCCCAGCCGTTTTCGATGCTGTCGGGAGTAAATGCCATTGCTTCGCCGTTTTCGTTCAGAGTGATTATCCGTACATCGTCTGTGCTGACAGGAATGCTGATCGTTATGCCTTCACACCAGAGCTCAGCAGGCATCTCGTTCCCGTTCGGATCGGCAGCGGTAAGATCATAAGCGCAGGTGACAGTCCTTGTTCCGGCTGCGGAAAGCATGGTGTTATAGGAAGCGGAACTGTAATTGATGGGTATGTAATTTATCATCATTGATCTCTGGATGAATGCGCTTATCCTGATCTTCGCTTCATTGGCGATCTCAGTGTTTTCGATAAACCTTCCTCTTACGATCGGGAAGCCCTGGTTCATTATTGTTGATTTGTATTCGATATGCTTCCAGTCAACAGTATCATCCGTGACGGAATTCAGCTTATCGGCAAAATCAGAAGTTATCATATATTCAATGGTCAGTGATTCGCAGGTATTACTGAGCTTATTGATTGATCCGTCAGCAACAGCCGGATATTTGCCCGAAACAGCGTAAAATACATTGCTGATATTATCACTGTTATTCTGGGCTGCAACTGAGGCACGGACAGTATCGGATGTTCCGTTGATATTTCCGGAATTGTAGGAAGAGACTACAGTGCCGTTGTT
>CACYDW010000152.1 GCA_902773325.1 uncultured Ruminococcus sp. | reverse complement strand
TGGTGCTGAGCGACAACGCGAACACGGGTGCAGCGCCGTTGCGCTGCTTGATATCAATGAAGATATGTGATATAATAAGTAAAGAGGACGAAAAAACAAGTTTTTGCAACAGGAGAAGAAAATGGAAACAAAAGAAAATAAAACGCAGAAAGTACCCGTACTGCCGATCAGAGGTCTGACGATTTTTCCCGGCTCTGTACTGCACTTTGATATCGCAAGAAAAAATTCGATCAGTGCATTGGCTTCGGCAATGAATGACTTTTCACAGCACATTTTTATAACCGCTCAGAATGATATCGCACTGACCGATGTATCGGGAGAAAACCTGTTTGAGATCGGTGTATATGCCAGAATATTGCAGCTTGCCAAGATACAGGACGGTATCGTCAGAGTGGTGCTGCAGGGATTGAGCAGGGCAAAGGCAGTGGAATATCAGTCGGACGATGACAATAACCTGTTTGCCTTTGTGGAATTGCTTCCGGAGATGGAATGGCATGAAGATGACCCGCAGGCAGAAGACGCAGAGGCAATGACGAATATTGTCAGACAGCAGTTCGATGAATTTGTCATGCTCAACGGCAGTGTTCCGCAGGATATGATCATCACCGTCCATGAAATGAAAGCCCCCGGACAGCTTGCCGATTATATTGCAGACAATATCATACGGGACTATACAAAAAAACAGGAGATACTCGAGATCCTTGACCCGATGGAGCGAATCGAAAAGGTTATTGCCATGTTCCGCCATGAAAACAATGTGCTGGAGCTGGAAGAACGCATCAATGAAAAAACAAAGTCGGTGATGGACGAGAGCCAGAAGGAATATTACCTTCGCGAACGGCTCCGCGCGATTCATGACGAGCTGGGTGACAGCGAAGATACCTCCGATGAGGTGGCAGAGTATTACGATAAGATCGAGAAGCTTCAGACCACCGATGAGAATAAGGATGTTCTGCGCAAGGAAGCCCGCAAAATCGAAAAAATGCAGAGCGGCTCGGTAGAAGCCAACGTGATCAGAAACTATCTTGACACTTGTCTGGAACTGCCGTGGGGCATCTATACAAAGGAAAAAACCGATATCAAAAAAATAGCTGTTCACCTTGACAAACAGCACTACGGACTCAAAAAGGTCAAGGAGAATATCATCGAAGCACTTGCCGTCAGAAAGCTGAATCCCGATGTCAACGGACAGATCATCTGCCTTGCAGGACCTCCCGGCGTCGGCAAAACATCTATCGCCAAATCCATTGCCGAAGCAACTGGCAGAAGCTACCAGAGAATTGCGCTGGGCGGTGTACATGATGAAGCGGAAATCAGAGGTCATAGAAGAACCTATATCGGCGCCATGATGGGCAGGATCATGAATGCCGTGAAATTGGCAGGCTCAGCCAATCCGCTGATCCTGCTGGACGAAGTCGATAAGCTCGGCATGGATATGAGGGGCGACCCGACCTCCGCATTGCTGGAGGTGCTTGACGGTGAACAAAACTCCACCTTCTATGACCACTATATCGACCTGCCGTTTGACCTGAGCAAGGTGATGTTCATCACTACCGCCAATGATTATACATCTATTCCTTCACCGTTGCTTGACAGAATGGATATTATCCACGTTGACAGCTATACCCGCGAGGAAAAATTCCGGATCGCCAAGCTGCACCTGATCTCCAAGCAGCTCAAAAAGCATGGCCTCACCGCCCGACAGTTCAAGCTCACAGACGATGCTGTTTATGACATCATCGACAGCTACACCCGTGAAGCCGGTGTCAGAACCCTTGAACGCACCATCGACAAGCTCATGAATAAGGCGGCTGTTAAAATTGTATCCGGTGAAGCAAAATCGGTCACCGTTACCTATGATACGCTTGAGGACTATCTCGGCGCACGGAAGTTCAAGCGCGATACGATCGGCGGTCAGGATGAAATCGGACTGGCAACAGGTCTTGCATGGACGTCTGTCGGCGGAGAGACCCTTCCCGTAGAAGTATCCGTTATGCAGGGCAGCGGCAAGATCGAGCTGACCGGTTCTCTCGGCGATGTCATGAAGGAATCCGCTCATGCCGCCTACACCTGCGTCAGAACGATGTCGGACAAGCTTCATATTGACGGCGATTTCTACAAAAACAAGGATATTCATATCCACGTGCCCGAAGGAGCCGTTCCCAAGGACGGTCCCTCCGCCGGTATTACTCTTGCCACTGCCATTACCTCTGCGCTCACCGGTATTCCGGTCAGACGTGATGTCGCCATGACGGGAGAAATAACGATTCGCGGCAGAGTACTTCCAATCGGCGGTCTTAAAGAGAAAGCGATGGCAGCCTACCGTTTTGGAATTAAAACGGTTATTATCCCGCAGGAGAACAAATCCGATCTCGATGAGTTGGACGACATCGTTAAAGACTCCATCACCTTTGTCTGCGCCGACAACATCAACACTGTTTTCGATACGGCTCTCGTTCGTTGAACAACGGGAAAGAACTACAGCAAATTATTATAATCATAGGAACAGCGAGGTGAATATATGAATTTTCAGATCGCCGAATTCAAGGCAGCGTATGGTAAAGCAAGTCAGCTTCCGCCGTCCGATCTGCCCGAGATCGTTTTTTCGGGCAGGTCAAATGTCGGAAAATCATCACTCATCAATAAGCTGCTCTGCCGCAAGTCGATCGCCAGAGTCAGCTCCAAGCCCGGCAAGACCGCGACCATCAATTTTTTCTCGCTCAAAGAGGCTTATTTTGTCGATTTGCCCGGTTACGGTTATGCAGAGGTATCTCAGGCAGAAAAGCGCCGCTGGGCAGAATTGGTGGAGGGCTATTTTGCGCAGGACAGAAATATAGCTCTCGTTGTTCAGATCTGCGATATGCGCCATAAGCCGACCGCCGACGACATGGCGATGATCGACTTTTTGTGCGATAATCAATACCCGTTTATTGTTGCCCTTACCAAGCAGGACAAGCTTAAAAAGATGCAGCAGATCGCTAAAATGGAAGAGCTGAAAGAGTTTTTTGCTGAGTATGAGAATATCACGCTTTGTCCGTGCTCGTCCGAAAACGGCGCAGGCATGGACGAACTGCGCACTATAATCGAACAATGCGCGGCGCAGTAAATGAGGAACTGTGTCGGCACCATGAATCAAGAAAGGCTGATGAAAATGGATGCACTACAGGCTATAACAGAGCGAAGAAGCTGTCGGAGCTTTACAGACAGACCGGTTGAAAAAGAAAAGCTCCAGACCATCATTCATGCGGGACTTTGTGCCGCAAGCGGACGCAATACGCAGTCGCCGCTGATTCTTGCAATAACCGATCAGACCACCCGCGATGCGCTTTCGGAGCTGAACCGCAGCATTGGCGGCTGGCAGGAGGGCTTTGACCCGTTTTACGGTGCTCCTGCTGTACTGTTGGTGATCGCGGATAAAAGCGTTCCGACCTATCTGTATGACGGTAGCCTTGTCATGGGCAATCTTATGCTTGCCGCCCATTCACAGGGCATTGCAAGCTGCTGGATACACCGTGCCAAGGAGGAGCTTGAAAGCGAACAGGGCAAAGCACTGCTCCGTTCACTCGGTATAGAGGGTGATTATGAGGGAATAGGACACTGTGTTCTCGGTTATGCCGATACCCCCGCTCAACCGATTCCCCGCAAGGAAAACCGCGTATTCTATATAGAGTGACATACTCCCCCACCTATAGAGGTGGGGGCTTCTCGCTCAAGTATGGTAATCCATACAGTATCAACGAGCTATCCCCGTGTGTCCCACGGTTCTT
>CACYDW010000151.1 GCA_902773325.1 uncultured Ruminococcus sp. | reverse complement strand
CCCTGTTTTCGCGCATCTGCTCGGGGGTCAGCTCACAAACATACGCAAGCCCCTTTTTGATCAGCTCTACGGCATATTCATACATCTTTTCAAAATACTCAGATGCAAAGTAGAAGCGGTCGTCCCAGTGGAACCCCAGCCACGCAATATCCTCTTTGATAGCGTCAACATATTCCACATCTTCCTTGGTGGGATTGGTGTCGTCCATACGCAGGTTGCATTTGCCGCCGAAACGCTCTGCCATACCGAAGTCCACGCAGATGGCCTTCGCATGACCGATATGCAGATAACCGTTCGGCTCGGGCGGAAAGCGGGTGTGTACCTCTTTGCCCTCGTACTGACCGCCCGGTGCAATATCTTCGGTGATAAAATCATATATAAAATTGCCTGCGGCAAGTGTTAGTTCTTCTGCCATTTGTTTTCTCTCCTTTTATACGGCGGCTTGTCAGGATAATTTGGCAAGCCCCTTGTTTAGTCTGTCGAGTGATTCCTCTCTGCCGAGGATATCGAGTATTTCTACCGCTCCGCCGGGGGTGACTGTCATGCCGGAGGCGGCAATTCTGACCGGCCACATGACTGTGCCGTTCTTTACTTCCAGATGCGCTGCAAGCTCCATCAGACAGTCGTGAATGGTATCATGATTCCATTCGGAAAGTGCCTGCAAAGCGCTGATCGCTTCTTTGAGCATGACGGCGGAGTTTTCAAGGTTGGTTTTGCTTTTTTTGTTGACGAACAGTTCCTTGTCATAGTCGGGCTGTTCCTCAAAGAACGCGATTTTCTCGGGAATCTGAGATAACACGGTGGTTCGCTGTCGGAGGATAGCCGCTATTTTTACGAAGTCGAGCGGCTTTGTCTTGATTGCCTGTCGGAAATACGGTTCGGCGACTTCGGCAAGCTGCTCATCGGTCATCGCTTTGATGTATTCGCCGTTGAACCATTCTAACTTGTTGTAGTCAAATACGGCGGGTGACTTGCTGATACCGTCAACGGAGAAGTTTTCTGCTAACTCCTGTAGGGTGAATATCTCACGGTTGTCCTTCGGGCACCAGCCCAGCAGAGCAATGTAATTGACGATCGCTTCGGGGAGATATCCCTGTGCTACCAGATCCTCAAAGCCTGTTGCACCGTGACGCTTTGAGAGCTTGGAGATCGTGCCGTCATCGTTTTTGCCCATGATCAGCGGCAGGTGAATATAGGTAGGAATCTCCCAGCCGAAGGCTTCATACAGAAGATTATATTTCGGTGTTGATGAGAGGTATTCGCAGCCTCTGACAACATGTGTGATATTCATTGTATGGTCGTCAATAACATTGGCGAAGTTATAGGTCGGATAGCCGTCCGCCTTGATGAGGATCTGATCCTGCAATTCGGCATTCTCCACCGAAATAGAGCCGAAAACGGCATCTTCAAAGGTGGTCGTGCCGGAAAGCGGCATTTTCTGACGGATCACATAGGGTGTTCCTTCCGCAAGAAGCCTTTCGACCTCTTCTTTGGGCAGATCACGACAGTGACGGTCATAGCCCGCACCCGGCTCGTCGGAGTTTTCACGCAGCATATCCAGACGTTCCTTGGTACAGAAGCAGTAATAAGCCTTGTCGTTGTCAATGAGCTGTTTGGCATAGGGCAGATACATATTCTTGCGTTCACTTTGTACGTAAGGACCGTATTCGCCGCCGATATCGGGACCTTCGTCATGCTGGAGTCCCGCTTTCCGAAGCGTATTGTATATGATATCGACCGCGCCCTCAACCTTGCGTTCCTGATCGGTATCTTCAATGCGCAGGACGAACGTGCCGCCCATGGACTTGGCTATAAGATACTCATACAGTGCGGTTCTGAGGTTTCCAACGTGCATGAAGCCCGTAGGGCTGGGTGCGAATCTGGTTCTGATGATGTCAGACATGATAATTCCTCTCTCTCTTTTGTATCAGGCAAACGTTTGTGCACGACTGTCGGCATATCGCCGCCTTATCCTCCTATTATACCAAATTCTGTGCAATATTCAACATTTTATCGAAAAAATACAGGGAAATCAATTTTGCCGGGTAGTTTCTCTGGGGGAAACCCTTTGTTTGGAAACAAAGGGTTATCCCCCAGACCCTTTTCCTAAAAAAACGGACTTTTTGCCCATATCTGATACAGCAAATAAAACATAAGCGGAAAAAATACCGCAAATTT
>CACYDW010000150.1 GCA_902773325.1 uncultured Ruminococcus sp. | reverse complement strand
TGATTCTCGGTTGTCACCTCGGTCGGCGCTTCTGTCTGCGCCAGAGGTGTCCACCGGACACCCGCACCCCCAAACCCCGCAAGGGCTCCTCGATTCTCGCCTGTCGGCTCGGTCGGTGCTCCTGCTGTGCAGAGGTGTCCACCGGACACCCGCACCCCTTGACCTCGGCAGGGGGCTCGAGCCCCCTGCACCCGCAGCTTTATACAATGCAAGCAAATAGAATAGAATAATAACTTCTTCTATGGGAAAAAAGCAAAATAGCAAACCACTATTCATTATTCATTATTTCTGCTCATTCCACTTTCCACATTCCACATTGATTAAAACATATCTTTCTTTTTCAGTATCAGATACATCAGGAACATGAGAAGAATGGAGGCAACGATCGGGAATACCCAATTGCCGTCAAAGGGAAGTCCTTCCCTGATGTTCATGCCGTAAATACCGGATACAACCGTAGGAATGGATACCAGAAGCGTCAGCGAAGCCTGAATTTTCATGATGACATTCAGGTTATTGGAGATGATGGACGCAAAAACATCCATTGTTCCCGAAAGGATATTCAGGTGTGTGGCTGCCATATCTACCGCCTGTTTGATTTCAATCAGTACGTCCTCCAGAAGCTCGGTATCGTCCTCATAGAGCTTGAGGTGCTTGCCGCGGGCGAGCTTCTCGAGGGTGAGCTGATTGGATTTGAGCGAAGATGAAAAATATACCAGTGATTTTTCTATATCCAGAAGCTGGTTCAGTTCCTTATTCTTCGCGGAACGGCGCAGCTCACGCTCAATTCTGCCGCTGATCATGTCGATCTGCTTGAGGTACTGGAGATACTTTGTTGCCATGCGGAACATAATGTGCAGTACAAAATGGGTTTTGTAGCTGGTGATGATATTCTTGACAGCACCCGCTGCGATTTCACTGAGTATGGGTGTATCTCTCAATGCCACAGTGATCACATTTTTATCCGTGATCATGACAGCTACAGGCACGGTAGAATAGGTAATGCTCTTTGCTACCTTTTCAACCACCGGTACGTCCATAATAATCAGCGTTGTGCCGTCATCACTGTCTATATGCGGTGACTCCTCCTCATCAAGTGCAGACTGCATCAATTCGGACGGTATTTTGAAGAAATCAAGAAGGTAACTGACCTCGTTTTCATCAGGTGCAATACAATCCACCCAACACCCTGCTTCATAGTCGCTGATTTTCCTGATCTTACCGTTTTCGGTTTTGTAGTAATTGATCATCGCATAACCTCCCCGCCGTATATCTTTGCAAGTCACAAGTTTGCTATTATATTATAATATTTTTTCTGCCAATAATCAAGCCTGCACCATTATTTTGAGTCCGATCCGGCGCAAGGCTGCCGACGGAATAAGTGCCGGGTCGTAAATGTTGTCAGGTCGAAGAGAATCCTACAATACCAGAGCGACATTTTTACTGCCGATACGTTTTTCGAGTTCACGAAGCATAACGGGATTCGGGTCTGTATTCATACTGCGGGGCGCTCTTTGCAGCTTTTTCTGATCCTCAAAATAAATGAATACAGTTGTGCTGCCGTCAAAGATATCAAGGATCTGCTTTGCCCTGCGGTATTCCTCGCTCTCCTTGGAGGGTACTCTGAGATATAAGCCCTTTTCTCTGCGGCTGCTCTTTTGGGTCGGATTTTCACGGATATTGTCGGGAATCGCCTGAAGGCTGTCACAGATCAGCTTTCTTTCATCGTCCTGCCGTTCACTTACAGCTGCGCCGATACGCAGCACACTGCCCTCCTGCAATATCCCGCCGTATTCATCAAGTGTACGCGGGAATACGATCATTTCCATCGTACCGAAGCGATCCTCTATTTCCGCAAATGCCATCATACCGCCGTTTTTTGTCTGCGTCAGCTTCACGCGATTGATTACAGCGATGATATCGGTCTTTGTACCGGTATGGTAGCGCGGATTTTCTCCGTCAAGAATATCACTCAGTCTGTCACAGCCGAGTGCTGCGGCAATATCCTCATACTTTGCCATCGGGTGACCGGTCAGATACATTCCGGTCGTTTGCTTTTCCATCTCGAGCAGTTCCTCTGTCGGGAATTCCGCCGCATCGGGCAGCTTTGGTTCATCATTCATACTCTCGTCCTGCGTCATGCTGAACAGACTCATCTGTCCCTCCATCATGCCGTTTCTTCCGGCTGCAATGTGGTCAATGAATGATGACGCAGCCATCATCATCTGCCGGCGGTTGGCATCCAATCCGTCCAGCGCACCGCATCGTATCAGACTTTCCAGTGTACGGCTGTTCATATCCGAGCCGTACATTCTCTGACAGAAGTCATAAAATGACGTAAACCGACCGTCACGGCGTTTCCGGATGATCGTTTCGATAACACCCCTGCCGATATTTTTGACCGCAAGCAAGCCGAATCGGATATTCTCTCCGTCGACCGTAAAGCCTGTTTCGCTTTCATTCACATCGGGCGGCAAAACCCTGATGCCGCGCTTGCTGCATTCATCTATGTAGACCGCTGTTTTCGTAAGATTACCGTTCACACTTGAAAGCAGAGCGGCAAAATATTCCCGCGGATAATGGCATTTGAGGTATGCCGTGCGGTAGGCAACGACCGAATAAGCCGCCGCATGAGATTTATTGAAGGCATAGGAGGCAAAGCTTTCCATCTCGGCAAAAATCGCCTGTGCGGTTTCAAGGGGAATCCCCCGCCTGATACAGCCGTCAACCAGTACCCTGCCGTTTTCATCGCAAAGTCCGTTGAGAAAGATATTCCGCTCCTTTTCCATCTCACTTTTCTTTTTCTTGGACATAGCGCGTCTGACTAAATCCGCTCTGCCCAGCGAATAGCCCGCCAGCGACCGGAACACCTGCATCACCTGTTCCTGATAGACAATACACCCGTAGGTTTCGGCCAGGATCGGTTCAAGGAGCGGGTGCTTATAGGTGATTTTCTGCGGATTTTTTCTGTTCTCGATATAGCGCGGAATAGACTCCATCGGTCCGGGGCGGTAAAGCGAAAGCATGGCGATAATATCTTCGATGCGCTCGGGGTGCAGCTTGATAAGATTATCCTTCATACCTGCCGATTCAAACTGAAACACGCCCTCGGTATCGCCTTTTGCAAACAGGCGGTAAACTGCCTTGTCATCAAGCGGAACATGGTCGACAGAAAAATCCGGCTGACGTCTGCGGATACGGTTTTCGGCATCGCTGATAACGGTAAGGTTGCGCAGTGCCAGAAAGTCCATTTTCAGCAGTCCGAGATCGGAGATCGCCGACATTTCATACTGTGTCACAACCACGTTATCATTCTTTGCCAGCGGAACATATTCGCTGACAGGCCGATCGGTAATGACAACACCCGCCGCATGGGTCATGGTATGCCGCGGCATCCCCTCCAGACGCATGGCAGTATCGAGCAATTCATGGATCTGCGGTTCTTTTTCATACATATCACGAAGCTCTGCGGAGCTTCTGAGTGCTTTTTCGATGGTAATGTCGTGTGCCGGCGGAATCAGCTTTGCCACTCTGTCACAGAGTGCATACGGCAGTGCCGTCACCCTGCCGACATCCTTCACCGCCGCCTTTGCCGCCATCGTACCGAATGCAACGATCTGTGCCACACGTTCACTGCCGTATTTTCCGATAACGTAGTCAATGACCTCCTGACGGCGGTCGGTACAGAAATCGATATCAAAGTCGGGCATACTGACCCGTTCGGGGTTCAGGAAGCGTTCAAAGAGCAGTCCGTAGCGCAGGGGGTCAATGTCCGTAATGCCGATACAGTAAGCGGCGATACTGCCCGCACCCGAACCTCTGCCGGGTCCTACGGGTATGCCATGCCGCTTTGCATAGCCCACATAATCGCTCACGATCAGAAAATAATCCGCAAAGCCCATTGACGTGATGACCGACAGCTCATATTCCAGTCTGTCAGCGGCAGACTGCGGCGGCTGTTCTCCATAGCGGCGGTGCAGCCCTTTCAGACATTCTCTGCGGAAATATTCCTGACTGTTGCCGTCCGCCGGCACATCGAAGCGCGGCAGGCGCAGTTTGCCGAATTCAAGGGTCACATTGCAGCGTTCTGCGATGCGGGCTGTATTGTCGGCAGCGTCGGGGCGGTCCGGAAAAAGCCGCCGCATTTCTTCCTCGCTTTTGAGGTAGAATTCATCATTCGGGAATGCCATGGGATTATGTTCATTGACGGTACGTCCCGTTTGCAGGCAGAGCAGGATATTGTGAACCCTGCTGTCCTCGCGGCGGATATAATGGCAGTCGTTGGTCACCGTCAGCGGAATACCGCATTCGTCCGCGATTCTGATCAGCAGCGGATTGATGCGCTGCTGCTGCTCCAGTCCGTGATTCTGGAGTTCCATAAAGAAACTGTTCCTGCCGAAGATCCGCTGATATTCCAGTGCCGCGCTGCGGGCATCTTCATAGCGTCCCTCCATCAGCAGGCGGGGCAGTTCACCGCCCAGACAAGCCGAAAGAGCGATCAGTCCCTCATGGTATTTTTCAAGCAGCTCATGGTCTACCCTCGGTTTGCCGTAAAAGCCCTCCGTCCATGCCAGTGAACTGAGCTTGATAAGATTCTGATATCCCGTTTGATTCTCACACAAAAGGACAAGGTGGCGGTTTTCCCTGTCGAGTGTTTTATCTCTCTGGTCACGTCTGCGCGGCGCGACATAGACCTCACACCCGATAATCGGCTTGATTCCCTCCGCTAAAGCCGCCTTATAGAACTCCACCGCACCATACATCACTCCATGGTCGGTCATTGCGACAGCTTCTTGTCCGAGAGCCTTTGCCTGCTTCACCAGCTCTCTGATCCTGCACGCGCCGTCAAGCAGGCTGTACTCCGTATGATTATGTAAATGTACAAATGCCATTCACTCACCTCCTGTTGGGGCTCTGATTCTCGTCTGTCGCCTCGGTCGGTGCTTCTGCTGTGCAGAGGTGTCCACCGGACACCCGCACCCCTTGACCTCGGCAGGGGGCTCAAGCCCCCTGCACCCGCAACTTTTTACTATGCAAGTAAATAAAATAGAACCATTGATTCTTCTATGGAAATAAAGCAAAGCTGTCTTTGCCGCTCATTTTTTGAAGTACATATATACCTGACATCTGATCATACCGTTATAGAGCTTTCTGCGCTTGTCTGCGGGACGACCGAAGGTTTTTTCAAAGCTGTCATCGGGGCTGATAATGCTGTAGCTCCAGCCGTCACGCTTCATGAATTTTCTGCCCATGATCTGATACAGCTCTCTTGCCTGTTCCATATCCAGCAGACGTTCACCGTAGGGTGGGTTGCAGATGACGGCGGCGCGGTCAAAGTCCTCATCAAAGTCCCGGATATCCCTCACAGCAGTATGGATTCGTTTTTCGACTCCTGCTTTTTTAGCATTGGCGGCTGTCAGTTCTGCGGCAGCGGGATCGATATCGTAACCATAGGCGGTAAATTCCGCGTCATGCCGGATAAGATCCTGTGCGCGTTCACGTTCTGTTCTCCATGCTTCGGCGGGAATGATATCCCATTTTTCGGCGGCAAAGCTGCGGCGCAGTCCGGGGGCGATATTGAGTGCCTTCAGTGCCGATTCTATGAGGATCGTACCCGAGCCGCAGAACGGGTCGATCACCGTACTGAACGGTCTTACCCGCGACAGCTCTGCCATAGCGCAGGCAAGGGTTTCTCTGATGGGAGCAATGGTAGCATCGGCACGGTATCCGCGCTTATGAAGTCCCTCCCCCGAGGTATCGAGCATAATGCTGCAATGATCTTTCATGATAAGGAACTGTATCTGGTGCAGCGAACCGCTTTCCTCCAGCCAGCTTGTATGGTATTTTGCGCCCAGTCGTTTGGCAACGGCTTTTTTGATGACCGACTGACACGCAGGCAGGCTTGAAAGCCTGGAGCTGACACTGTGACCCTTGACAGGGAACTGATCTTTTTCGCCGATAAAATACTCCCAGCATATCCTGCTGACCCCAGAAAACAGGTCCTCAAAGTCATATACGGGGAACTCTCCGAGCAGTATTTGTATTCTTTCGGCATAGCGGGAGCAGATATTTGCCCGTGCGAGGGTATTGAAATCCCCCTCAAATGTAACTCTGCCGTTTTCCGCCGCAACGTTTTCAATACCGCAGCGTTTCAGTTCATCGGCACATATCCCTTCCACCCCGAACAGGCACGGTGCGGCAAATTTCAATCTTTCCATTACACATTCCCCTTCACTCTCTGAAATATTAACCCTATTGTATCTCATCTCTCCCTAAAAATCAAGGCAGCGTGACGCTGCTGCACGGAAATCAATTTTCAGAAATTTGCGGTATTTTTTCCGCTTATGTTTTATAGTAAACGACATTATTTTTTATACTTTCATAAATAATAGGCTGACTGTGGGGGCTTTCCGGTCGCCCCCACACCCCTTCG
>CACYDW010000149.1 GCA_902773325.1 uncultured Ruminococcus sp. | reverse complement strand
GAAGGGGTGTGGGGGGCGACCGGAAAGCCCCCACAATCAGCCTATGATTCATCAAAGTATAAAAAATAATGTCGTTTACTATAAAATAATTTTTGTTGCCTGCTAATTATATTCAGTTGTATTTTTTCTCGTTCTTATACAGCTTGCAGGAGATGAGATAAGAGAGTCCGTAAAGTACCAGCGCACCGCCGAGGGCGACCCATGTCAGATAGGTGTTGTCACCGTCCAGCAGGTCTTTGAACCACCTGACAACGCTTTCCACAGAAGCGAAGGCGGATATATCACCAAAAAGCATATATGCCGCTGCCGCAAAAAAGATCACGCCTGTTGCGATCATGCGGAAGGTTCCTCCCAGCTTGCTGCCGAAGAATACTAAAAACGGCAGTTCGACCGCACACATAACAAGCTGTACCACCAAAAGATCATAGAGCAGCATATTATACATCGACAGGTCAAAGCTGCCGATCGCTTCCCAAGACCAGAACGAGATCTGCATCACCAGTACACCGAATGCCGAAATCATCAGCCCGAAAATGTATTTGGAGCCGATCTGCTTTCTGACACCGTTGGAGGCGGAGGATATAAACCCGTGCCACAGCTGACTTTCGTCCTGCTCTAAAATACCCTGTTGGAACATTCCGAGCACCAGCATGACCACAATACTGCCCAGACACAGCATCAGCCCTGCCTCCCACGCTTCAAGCCCAGAGGGAATTGCCGCAACGAAATCAGCGGCAAAAAACACCGTGACAATACACATCGCAATAAGCTGCTGTTTATAAACGATCAGATCCTTATAGATCAGTCTGAGCATCAGTTATCCCTCCTTTTCAAGCCATAGACTGCGGCAAAATAGCACAGCACAGTCAGTACCACGGCGGCGATCATCACGATGGGCATCAGCATATCCTTGATATCCATAAACGTTTTGAAAAGCTTTGCCATCATTTCGGCATCATCAGCGTATTTATCCATGTTGATCATGAGGATCGTGGTGGGGATCATCGTGCCCAGACCCATCACCGCCATGCCGATGAGCTCGACGGTCTGTTTCTTTTGGAACCATATTCCCGCAGCGATATACAGCATACCGAGAATCTCCCCTACACCAAAGCATATTGCCACATTCCCGATCATGCCCCATGTCAGGCTTTCGTTTCCTATGGCACAGAAAACGATCACATACAGAACTCCGGCGGCGAACCCCACTGTTTCCATGATCAGACGGGAGAGCAGCTTTGCCGCCGCGGTACGATATTCTCCGACGGCTGTTGTGCTGCAAAACCGCACCCAGTTCACCTGATAATCCGCAAATACCGCACCGCCGTCTGCGGCAAAGGCAATCGTGATGATCAGGCAGGGAACATACCGCAGTATCCACAAAGAACCTGTAAGCTCGGCAACTGCCTCAGGGGCGGCGGCAATATTGCCCCAGAGCATACTCATTCTCACCATAGCGAAAAGCCCTGCAAACATCAGGAACACCCCCGACACCGCTGTGTAATATTTGCGTGAAAGCAAAAAATCCTTATAGAGCAGCCCTTTCATTATTTCCACTCCTTTTTCGTGCGCCGCACATAAAACAGCATGATTTCTTCGAGTGTTGTAGGGTCAATCGTCAGACCCTTATATTTTTGTTCGCACTTTGCCCTGTCGCTGACCATGACCTCTGCACCGAAATCCGTCAGCCTTGCGCTGATGATATCCTCGGGTGCGATCGTTTCATAATCCGACTTTTTGCATTTGATGACCGCGTGACGCTCTACGGTTTCGTCCTTATCGCCGCTGAGGAGTATCTTGCCGCCGTCAATAAAGGTGACCTTATCGGCGATTTTTTCAAGGTCGGTGGTAATATGGGAGGACAGCAGGATACTGTTGGTTTCGTCCTGCAAATACTCCAGAAAGATGTCGAGTATCTCATTTCTGACAACAGGGTCAAGACCGGTGGTGGCTTCGTCCATGATGAGCAGCTTTGCGCCGTGAGAAAGTGCTGCCGCGATTTGCAGCTTCATTTTCATGCCCTTTGAGAAGTCATTGATACGTCTTTTGCGGGGCAGCGAAAAGCGGTCAAGGTAATTGAAGTAGGTCTGTTTGTCCCATTCTGCAAACACACCGCCGAGTACGGTCGAAACCTGATTGGCATTGAGCACTCCGTGAAACGGTATCTCATCAAATACAGCGGAGATCTTTCCTTTGATTTCCCTTTCGTGGGTGTCGTTGTCCAATCCGAAGATTTTTATACTGCCGCTGTCCTTTTTGATCAGGTTGAGCAGCATTCTGATGGTGGTCGTTTTGCCCGCGCCATTCTGCCCGATAAAGCCCATAATGCTGCCCGCAGGAACTGTAAAGCTCACATGATCGAGCGTAAAGCCGTCATAAGCCTTGGTAAGGTTTTCAACTTCGATTGCATTTTTATATTCTGACATATTCAATCCTCCTGTTTTGCTTATCCCTCAATGAGGGCGCGGTCAAGCGATCATTCCCCATTATACAGCATTTCAAGAAGCCCGGTAAGCTCGTCGATACTGAGCTGACACAGCTTTGCCTTTTCGACTGCCGATCGGAGTGCGTCCTCCACCTGTTTCAGTCCCACTTCACGCAGAAGATCGGAATTCTGGCGGCTGACAAAGCTGCCCTTACCCGTAAAGGACTCAATAAAGCCCTCCTTTTCAAGCTCCTCATACGCTCTTTTGGTTGTGATAATACTGATTCTGAGCTGCTGCGCGAGATTGCGCATTGACGGCAGCGGCTCACCCTCTTTCAGCGTACCGCTGATGACCATCTCTTTGATCTGGTCGGTGATCTGCTCATAGATTGGTTTCCTACTTACGTTACTGATAATAATATCCATGTGTGCACCTCTGAATATTGTGTATATCCGATATACACATTATATATAATATATATACTTCTGTCAATAGGTTTTTAAAAATATTTTTGATAAATGGAGGTTTTGATGATGAGAATTTAGGTGTGAAGCAATAAGTAAAACAGGGAAGCTATTCCGCAAAAGAAAGGCTTCCCTGTTTTTATTCATCTGCCAATAACGGAACACCATTGCCGCACCGAAGGAATGACTGCAATATCCGGAAAGAACGATATCAGATAATCTTGAACATTACCAGATAGATCGGCACTATTATCAGAGCCGCAGCACCTATGAAGAACGCATACAGTATAGCACGGTTCTTGATCTCCTCTATTGCGACCTTATCATGCGGAATATACATTCCGATACCGTTGGGGTTGAAATATACCTCTGTATCCGGCTCGCTGTGCCTCATACGGCGGTATTTCGGCAGGGTGCGTATCTGCTTTTTGCCGTTGCAGGTCACCAGAAAACGCGGATAATAAACTTCGATCTTTCTGTATATCGGTTTGCGGTTGCGTCCGCTTCTGCCCACTGCTTTGTAAATGATTCTTACGTCATAATCAAGGAATTTCGCTTCGCTGCGGCAGGTGCACTTTTTCCTGACAGAGCGAAGATACAACGCTCTTATGACAAGTACTATGGCTATCACAGCTGCCAGACAACCCGCCATTACAAACGGACTGAACCAGAAGCCGGTATCAAGATGCAGATACGATATCGCTGCGATCATAAACGACGGTGCGCCGCCGAGCAGTACTACCAATCCGAAAATCACGAATAACATGGTGATTGCCCTGCTCTGATCATAGTTTTTGGGCAGAGGAACGATCTCTGCGCCGGCAAGAGCGGGGTCGTTGTTCATGCGCTGATAAAGCAGCTTGTCATGCAGCGGCATATTGGGGTCAAAGCCGTTCGGATAGCCGGAATACGGTGTGTTGAATCCCCCGCCATACGGGGCTGTCGGTGCGCCGTAGGGAACATTCGGGTTATTATTCCCGCCGAACGGATTGTTCTGTGCGCCGTAGGGAACGTTCGGGTTGTTGCTGCCGCCAAACGGATTGTTCTGTGCGCCGTAGGGAACGTTCGGGTTATTGCTGCCGCCAAACGGATTGTTCTGTGCGCCGTAGGGAACGTTCGGGTTGTTGCTCCCGCCGAACGGGTCGTTCGGTGCGCCGTAGGGTACATTCGGGTTATTATTCCCGCCGAACGGATTGTTCTGTGCGCCGTAGGGTACATTCGGGTTATTGCTGCCGCCAAACGGATTGTTCTGTGCGCCGTAGGGTACATTCGGGTCGTAGCTGTTTCCTCCGCCGCTTCTGTTAGTCTGATAATGTGAATTCCACTCGTAACTCATTTTTCATGCTCCTGTTCAGGCGGTATTATATACAGTCCCGATCGGAACTGTGCATCTTACGGAACGATCGTGAGCTGGAACAGCGGTGTGGTGATGATCAGAAATACCACAATGATCGCTACTCCCGCAATGATCTTGAACAATACCTCTCGATTTCCTTTGTATTCGTCGATATTATACATCTCGCCGCCGTCCGGATTGAAGCACAGCACTGCTTCCACATCATAACGCGGCTCTTTACGGTATGCAGGAAGTGTGCGAAGCTGCTTTCTGCCGTTATAATAGATCAGATAACGGGGATGGTAAACTGTGATCGTTCTATAGGAATATCTGGATACTCTTTTTCTGATCGTCCGGATATCGTAATCAACAAATTTTCCCATACACTTCGCCGTACAGACGCGATTCACGTACTGATAGTCCAGAATCGGCAGAATGATCATCTGAACCACTGTGACAAGGAGTACCGCCACAAATGTTCCCTTGAAAAACGTTCCGATCGAGTTTGTTGCCTCCTGTGCACTGATAGAATTTGCCCAGAGGTTTGAAAAAAGCATACCAAAAAACACCAGGATCACACACACGATCGCCCCGATACGCTGGTACTTCTGTCCGAAATCCTTGCAAAGCGGGATCACCTGCGCTTCAGCCATCTCCTTGAAATCCACCTGTGAATCTATAATACCCGCCATGCCGGCTCCCATAGCATGCGCCGAGCCGAGCCCGTCCCCGCTCCGGCTTGCTATGCCGAGCATCATCGAATCCGTAACGGCACTTGAAGTGAGCGACATACCGTTGGTAAGCGATGACCATGAGCCTTCGGTGCGCTTCGCCCATGAATTGCGGGCACGATTTTTCTTATCCTGCTCCTTCATCCGATCTCTTTCTTCTATACTGCTGAGATGCCGTGACCATGCGCTTCCTGAATCGTCCTGACTGCTGCGGACACCGTTCATACTGTCACGATGCCGCGACCACGCGCTTTCCGAGCCGCTCTGACTGCCGTACGCATCGCTCTGACCGCTGTTCATACCGTTAACGTGACGCGACCATGCGCTTTCCGAGCCGCTGTTACCCGCATGAGCGTTCTGCGCCGCCGGAGTACCGGGCATTCCGGCAGGGTTATTCATGCCGCCGTAGCCGTCGGACATTCCGGCGGGGGTATTCATGCCGCCGTAGCTATCGGGCATTCCGGCGGGGTTATTTGTACCGCTGTAGCTATCGGGCATTCCGGCATCTCTGAATCCGTCTGATTCACTCCATCTGTTCAAATCGTCCTGCATTGACAACACACTCCTGATTCATAAAGCATTATCCATTAGATATTATACCAAAAAGCTTTAGATGTCGGGTTGGATTATTGCGATATTTTATTCCCATTATACAGCATCTTCCATATCTTTCAGACAAAAAAATGTACGCATTTATTTTCCGAAGATCGAGGTAACCAGGGTTATCAGCGTAGGTCCTACAACGGAGAGTACAATTGCGAATACGATAAGTCCCACGATCGCTCTGGCAATTCTTTCTTTTCTGACACCCCTGTCGTTCACGATATACATTTCAGGGCCATCGGGATTAAAATGCAGTTCTGCATCGGGTTCATTATCTTTCGGAATCAGCCGATAGTCAAGAAGGGTGCGAATCTGTCTTTTACCGTTGCAGTTTACCAGGTAACGCGGATAATAGGCGGTCGTCTGATGATGATGACCGCTTCTGCCGCTGCTGATCTTGTGGACTTCATAATCCACAAAAATGCCTGTATCACTGTAGGTGCAGACACTCTTGATATACCGGAAACGCAAAACAGGCACAATGATCATATCAACGATTGTGAGAAGCGTAACCGCTATAAAAAAAGCTCCCAATACGATCTGCTCTCCCGTAAAGGGCAGAGATTCCGGCGGAACTGTTGTCAGGTACATAGGACCGATAACGATACCTGCGATAACAATCAGTGAAAGAACTGCGGTGATCGCATTGTATTTTCTGCGGTAAGAGGTAGTAAACGGAATGACCTTCGCCCCATCAATGTCAATATCGGTGCGAACGTTGGTATAAGTGCCGTTTCTGCGGGCGACAGTACCCTTTTTGCCGCTGCTTCTGGGGGGTGCACTGTTCCCTGCGGGATTTGCGCCGAACGGGACGTTCGGGTCGTAGCTGTTGCCGGACGGGCTTGCACCGAACGGGACGTTCGGATTGTAGCTGTTGCCGCTGCCATACGGTGATTGTCCGAAGGAATTACCTCGATTATATTCATTGCTCATAAGCTGACACCTCTGTTTGTTGTTCCGACTGATTTCGGGACATTCCGTTATTTTTCCTGTTACATTATAGCATAGCATAAAGGACACAGCAATTCAACTGATGATACTGCTATTTGTGCAAAAATCACAATCATTCGCCGCAGTAAAGTCAGCGGTTTCAGGGCGCAGAGCCTGCGCTCCCGTGTTCGCGTTTTCGCTCAGCATCATAGAGAACTCCCCTCTGCTGATAAGTCGGACAGCTTCATCTGCCCTGCGATTCTAATCAACCAAGCTATCGATTTTTTCGGAGAAAGCGTTGACTTGCACGGGAAGAAATAGTATAATTATAATAGTGAAGAAAAACCGATTTTGTCGGAAAAAAAGGAGAAAACATGATGGATATTATGGGAACACTCAAGTCAGCAGTAGGAGATGCTGCAAAGGACGAAAACACAAAAAATACGGTAAAAACCACCGTCAGCGATGCCGTAACCAAGGCGGCGGGCGATAAGGTCGATAAAAAGACGGTGAATGATACTGTCAGCACTGCTGTTGATAAGGCTGCGGAATTCATCAACCAGAAGAATGGCGACAAGAAATAATCTGAACCGCCCATTCTGAAAAAACGTATTCAAAAGCCCCTCCATCATACGGTGGAGGGGCTTTTTTGTTCAGCTATTCTGATTGTTTTTCTTTTTCTTAGAAAGAATAACCACAATAATAATGATAATAATGACGAGCAGGAGCAGCGGCAGGAAGATCATCAGCAGGATAACAACCGGAGAGATGCTGTTTGATTCAGCTTCCTGTGCGGTTACAGAGGAAGAAGCACTTGAAGAAGCACTTTCGGTCTGTGATACCGCTGAACCATCCGTCACGGGTTCTTCACTCTCTGTGTCGTCAGGTCGATCGGCAATCATTTCCTCCGACTCGATGGTCAGAATATTGGAATAATCGGAGAAGTATTCCTTATATCCCTCCAGAGGATCATCTGTTCTGGCAACATAGCGGCAGCGGATATCAATTACAGTACCCTTTTCCACTTTACCCTCGTGCTCGGCAAATACCTGAAGCTTGCTTTGGAATTCGCCCGATCGGAGCGTCCAGTCACCCTGAAGCTCTACCCAGTCGTTCTTGTCATGAACAGATGCTTCTACATAAACATCGATTCCTCCCGTTTCTGCTGACAAAAGATTGGTCTGCATCTTAGTAATTTCAGGATCTACATCCAGCGTAAAGGCAACAACCGGATAACCGTTGAAATCCTCATTTGTCATCCTGAGGTCACTGATCACGGGAGCGGTAAGCTTTGCGGAATCAAATTTTTCAGCAGATGTCGCGTCCTTGCCGACAGCAGCGATCTCTGACCAGTCGGACGTGATTTTTTTCTCAGACCAACCGGCATCGGCGGTTTCGTCCGGCATACGGCAGGTAACAAGCCAGCGTACTCTGGTATAGACGGTATGCTTGGTGAAATCAATTTTTGCCCACTTCACACCGTCCTGTTCAACCACATCATACTGTCCTTCTTTGAGAACGTCCTTCCAGCCGTCATAATCATCACTATCTACATGACGTCCATTCCACCCCCAGTTGTCCGGGTCGTCAATACCTTCACCAAACCGGAAGATCCACTCCGTCATAGTCAAATCAGGGGAATAACTCGCAGAAGTATATGCCCAATCATTAAGATGCTGCACATAATCTTCATCGTAACCCTCGGTGAGCCAGTATTCGTTGCAGTGCCAGTCGTCCTGACTGTCGATCGACCAGTCGATCTGCGGGGTGATCCATAGTTCATCGAAGCCCTTAGCCTCAAGATCAGCCCTCCATGCGTCATAGTCCACTTCAGCCGCTACTGAAAACGCACTCATACTCCGGTTCTGACTATAGGCAATTCGCAGCGTGTTTGGCGAATCCCGTTCCTCCAGCCAAACCACTGCCACATTTTCGGGGGCAGTCAGTTCAAACGGAAGCTCAGGGTCGGGGGAAGCATACACCGGCACGGAAAAACACGGCGCAAGCAAAGCCAGTGCCGAAATAACAGGAACTATTTTTTTCATATCACTCACTCCTTGAACAGTTTTATACAAAATTTAATCAAAAACGCGGATAATTCTGTCAGAATCACCCGCATTGATTATATCATATTCTGTTTCAAAGGTCAACACATGCTCTTGCATTTTCAGATCGACTCTGAAATGCCCTGACTTCATCATAAAGCTGTGAAAGCGGACACTGCATAAAATGCGACATCACACATACACCTGCCGCACCTGTACTGTAGACCTCTGTAAGCCGCTCCTTTGTAATGCCGCCGATAGCATATACGGGAATCGTCACCGCTGCGGCAACCTCCCGCAGATACTCCGTTCCGCGAGGTACCAAGCCCTTTTTGCAGTCGGTCGCGTAAATATGCCCCGCAATCAGATAGTCTGCGCCAAGCTGCTGTGCGGCGGCGGCTTCTGCGGGACTGTGTACGGATACGCCCAGAAGCTCAAATTTCTCCGACAGCGACGACTGCCGCTCCAGCACGGCATAAGGAATATGCAGTCCGCAGTCAAGCCTGCGCGCGGTATCTGCAAAGCTATTGACGACCAGCTCCACGCCGCATTTCCGGCATATTGCAAGACACGCACGGGCAAGCGCGGCATATTCCTCCTCCGACAAATGCTTCTCCCTGAGAATGATCCTCTCCGGACGGGCAGACGCCATGATATCTATTCTGCTTAAAAAATCATCGCCGCAAAGTGTGCTTGCTGTGATCACGTTCAGCACAAGCTGCACCCGCCTTCCTTATATCAATCTGATATAGTCGTTAAAGGAGGGCTGCAAGCCGTGGCGATATAAGCTTTCGGCAACCTCCTCCACCGAGCGCGGGTCGGATATTTCAAACTGCTCGTCGCCCTTTTCTTCGTCCTTGGAGCGACCGCCGATTCCCACCGATACGCTCGCCGAGATCTTTGTTGCTGCGATCGAAACGGCATTATCACGGAATTCGCTGCGTTCGCGGGTCGAGATGGTGATGCTCGCATAAGGCAGCAGGATCCGGTAGGCACAGATGATTTGCAGCAGCTCACTTTCGCTCACACCGCAAGGCTGGCTATCCTCGTGATTGATATACGGACGCAGTCTGGGAACAGACAGCGCGATCTCGGCATGGGGATATTTCTTCTGTACCATACTTGCGTGTACACCTGCCGAAAAAGCGTCCCGCCTGAAATCCGCAAGTCCGAGCAGCGCACCGAAGCCTGCGCCCCTCATGCCGCCCTGAATCGCACGCTCCTGTGCGTTGAAGCGGTAGGGAAAAATACGCTTCTTTCCCGCAAGATGTACCTGACTGTAGACCTCCTGGTCGTAGGTTTCCTGAAACACCGTCACGAAGTCCGCTCCGCACTCATGCAGATAGCGGTAGCCCTCCACATCCAAGGGATAGATTTCCAGACCGATGAGTGAAAAATACTTTTTGGCAAGCGTCACTGCCTGTCCGATATATTCGATACCCGACATCTTAGGAGATTCTCCCGTGAGAATCAGCACCTCGCGCAGACCGGTCTTTGCGATCGCCTGATACTCCGCCTCGATCTCGTCCATTTCAAGCCGCGCACGGTGAATCTGATTTTTACAGTTGAATCCGCAGTAAACGCACTGATTTTCACAATAGTTCGCAATATACACCGGAGTAAAAAAGGCTATCGTATTGCCGAACTGACGGCGGGTAAGAAGCTGCGCCTTTTTTGCCATTTTCTCCAGATGCGGCTTTGCCGCCGGTGACAGCAGTGCGGCATAATCACGGTAGTCAATGCTGTCTTTGTCCAGTGCACGCAGAACGTCCTCTGATGTGAAGCTTTCAGGCTCATAGGCGGCTCTCAGGCGCAGCACCTCGTCCATTATATTTGTTTCTTCTGTCATATATTTTCCCTCAATCCTGTAAGAATCCTGTCAGCGGGCTGGACGCTTCGCCGCCGTTTTCAAGCACTCTGCCCAGACCTGAAAGGTATGCCAGCCTGCCCGACTGTACGGCAAGTCCGAATGCCTTTGCCATCATGCGGATATTCCCCGCCGTTGCGACTGCCGTATTCGCCATCACTGCCGCTGCGCCAAGCTCCATCGCTTCACAAGCCTGTGAGGGCGCACCGATACCTGCGTCAACAATGATCGGCAGGTCGATCTCTCTGACCAGTATTTTGATGAATTCCCTTGTTGCAAGTCCCTTATTGCTGCCGATAGGCGCGGCAAGCGGCATGACAGCCGCCGCACCTGCATTCACAAGGTCACGTGCGGCATAAAGGTCGGGGTACATATAGGGCAGCACCACAAAGCCCTCTTTGGCAAGGATCTCTGTTGCACGGACGGTTTCGGCATTATCCGGCAGAAGATACTTGCTGTCGCGCACGACCTCTACCTTCACGAAATCGCCGCAGCCCAGTTCCCTTGAAAGCCGCGCGATCCTGACCGCTTCTTCTGCATTTCTTGCACCCGACGTATTCGGCAGCAGTGTGATGCCCTTCGGGATATAATCAAGGATATTTTCCTCACCGCCCACATTGGCACGGCGCAGTGCCAGCGTAATGATCTCCGCACCGCCCTCTTCGATCACTGCTTGTATCATTTCGAGCGAGAACTTTCCCGAACCGAGAATAAATCTGCTGTCAAATTCCTTTCCTCCAAGTATCAGCTTATCCGACATACTCATCTTCCTTTCAAAAATAAACAGCGAAGCGACCCGGAAATCACTGCTGACTCCCGAGGGGCTTCGCCGCCAATATACTCTGACAAAGCTCCCATATCCGCATTATCGGACAGGTAAGAATGTGTAACGGGCACTACCCGACTCTCAGAACGATTCGATCGACTCCACAGCTTCTACGATGTCTACGCTTTAGTATAACCCAATTCAACACTCATGTCAATACACAAACACGGGCATATCAAGGAAAGATTTTTCATAAACGACCCTTGCTGTATCCAGCGGGAGGTTTACACAGCCGTGAGAACCGTTTTCAAGGTATTCTTCCCCGCCGAATTCCGACTGCCACTGTGCATCGTGGAATCCGATCTGATAGGTAAATCCTACCCAATAATCCACCGTGATCTCATAATCCTCGCCGTAAAGCAGTGCGTCCTCCATTTTCTCATCAACGAGAAATGCGCCGACAGGTGTGTCATTGCCCGTGGTGGGATTTCCGGTAATGACAGGACTTTCGATCACAAGCTCTCCGTCCACATACAGCCACATACACTGCTGCCCGATACTGACCTCGGCATAGCTCTTTCCGTAATCGTCCATATTCCGGTATCCGCCCATGATACGAAGCCACCATTTGTTGCCCGATTCGCTCTGATCGGTAAGATTCACGCTGCTGTCCCCATCAGACAGTGCCATTGACTTGATCTGTTCAACCGCATACTCCTCATCAAGGATCCAGCCGCTGCCCTGATTGCGCAGTTCCAGCGTTTCGCCTGCCGTTGTCGTAAAGGAAATATAATCCCGATAGGTATTATACTTCTCCGCCAATTTATGAACGTAATCCGTTATTTCAGAGGTATCTGCCGTATACTGCACGACGTCGCTGCTGTCGGTTTTGATAGAGATCCACCGGGAAAGCAGCTTTTTGCCGATCACCTCGGTATCATCACCGATTTTCAGCACGATCTGCTTCTCTGCTGCCGATGCAAGCAGCTCCGCCATCACCTGTTCTGTCTGTTCCGATACGATGCCGTCAATTGCCGCAGAAATATCCGACTGCCCGTTATGCCCCCGAACTGCTGACAGATTGACCAGCAAGGAACTGACTCCCCAGACAAGAACAATCATGACACAGCCTGCCATCATTGCAAGCAGAGATATACGCTTTCTTGTATGTCGATTCATGGTTGATGCTCCTCACCGCAGACCGCCCTCAGAACCGATGTCGGTGCTCCTCAAAATAATGGATATCTGATATATGTATATGGCGATCATTCAGTAGAAATACACAAAGGTCGATTCTGAAGATTTCTTGTCATCTTCTAATACATATTATATATTATAATAGATTATTGATTTTTTTCAAGCGGTTTTGTATATTTTTTCACAGCCTTGCGCATCGGCACCGGTAAATGATTCTTTTCTGTTCTTTCTGAATGATACCTGATTGTAAAACCGGTTCGTTTGCCCGAAGCGGCTAAACAAAATTCCGGCGGGTGTGCTCTCTCCCGCATTTTTATTGAACCTCATCGGAAATCCGCAGCAGTTTGGAGTGTAAATGCTTCGGGCAATAAAAAAGCACTTTCACACCGGCCCTTTACGGTCGGGTGAAAGTGCCTCGTATTCCATTCTGCTAAACTATCACGACATGGCAAGAAGCCGTTCCACTTCGGTTTCGGGTAAATCAAACGTTTCCGAAAGCTGTTTGACAGTGCTGCCGAGCTTTTGAAGCTTTTTCAGTGCCATGGCTATTCCTTCTGCTCTGCCCTTTGCTCTGCCCTCTGCTCTGCCCTTTGCTTCGCCTTCTTCTACCCCTCTTTCATATTCTTCTTGTGCCCTGATTTCGATTGCTTTATCAACATCATATTCTGTAAACAACATATTGACGACCTCACTTCCATAATACTTCAGGTAATCCACCAGTATGCCCTGGTTCATACATTCATTCACAGCCGCTTCCACATCGCCATGGGAATTTCTGATTCTGTCTATCAGGTACGAATACTCATACAAAGGTTTGCACTTTTCTAATTTTGTGTTTTTAAGTCGGTCGTGGTTGATATCCAGCACCTCTACCAGCAGTTCCAGATTCGGCTTATCGGTGCTCTCAACAAACGCATCACTCAGCTTCAGGTGTGTACATTTCAGCGGTGCCGTACCGTTATACAACACATAGAACTCCGGTGCCGGAACGGAAATCAGCTTTGAAGAATACATCAGCTTATCATCGGATATACTGCTGCGTTCATAAGTCCTTGCCGCATAGACAAGGCACCTCAGCGGCATATTCGGATTGATGGTAGACTGGTGTTCGATGAAGCATACCCATTTGCCGTCCATGATGTAGGCGACATCATTCTTGAATTCATAGAAAAGTGCGTCCTCCAAACGGCACTTTTCGGCGTGCTGTACGGTTTTGCCCGTCAGGGCTTTGTACAGCTCCTTCGCGTTTTCAACGGCATTGTCACAGCTATAAAACAAACTGGAAAATACCGTATCCTTATGTTTTCTTGTTGCGTTTACTGCCATTCACCCACCCCCGCATTTGCTGTTTTCTTCATTATAGCACATTGAAGGAAAAAAGCAACTAAAAGCGATACCGAATTCTTCGCGGAGCAGAAAGCGGAAATGTCAAAATTAAAAAGATAAAAAACACCGCCTCCCTTGCGAAAGTCGCATAAGAAGCGGTGTTTTTTAATGGAGATAACGGGGCTCGAACCCGTGACCTCTTGACTGCCAGTCAAGCACTCTCCCAGCTGAGCTATACCCCCGTATTTCTGCGCACGTCTTACCGTATCATCGGCACAACAATACTACTGTTCTATTTTACACAGAACGATGTGGGTTTGTCAAGGGATTTCGCTGATTTTTATGTGAAATATCTCTGACAAGAATTTCATTCCCATTAAACATTTCCCGATACGACCTTCGTCATATCGGGAAATGTCATTTTATTCTGTTACGGTGAAAGCAAGATATTTCTTTTCGAGATTTCCGACGCTGTCCTGCACCTTGATACACACATCATAGCTGCCCGCAGAAGAAACCGTCAGCATGACCGTTGAGCTTCCGGAAAAATCCAGAAGAGTGACCCAGTTTTCCGAACCGGATTTTTTGTAGTAGTAGGCATAGGTATAATTGCCGCTGCCGCCTGATGCTGCGCCTGTGAAGGTCATGGTATCGCCCTTGTAGATCTGTGATGCGGATATTTTCGATTTATTCTGAAGGGCAGACCCTACCGTCAGGGTAAAATACTTTTTCACCTCCGCGCCATTGACATCCTTCACCTTGATACATACATCATAAGCACCCGAATAGGCAGGAGTGATAACCGTCTGTGTCTGAGTGGAATAGTCGGCTGCGGTATACCAGTTTTCATTTTGGGACTGCTTGTAGTAATAAGCATAGGTATAACCGCCGCTGCCGCCCGATGCTGCGCCTGTGAGGATAACGGTGCTGCCTTTGCTGATTTGTGATGCGGAGATTTTCGAGTTATTCCGAAGGGCAGGAATGACCGTAACGGTAAAATATTTCTTGACCTCTGCCCCATTGGCATCCTTCACCTTGATACAAACGTCATAATCACCCGTGTGGGCAGGAGTGATGACAGTCTTTGTCGAGGAGGAATAATCTGCTGCGGTATACCAGTCTTCGTTCCGGGACTGCTTGTAGTAATAGGCATAGGTATAATTGCCGCCGCCTCCCGATGCTGCACCGGAAAGAGTAACAGTGCTTCCTTGATAGATCCGAGATGCCGATATGCGGGAAGTATTTTTCAGCGTATTTCTGACATTCAGCGTAAAATACTTTCTGACCTCCTTGCCGGAGCTGTCTTTGACCTTGATACAGATGTCATATTCCGCTTCTGAGGACGGTCGGTAGCTGACTGCGGCAGCCGTACTGAAATCCTTGATCGTATACCAGCCGGAGCTGTCGGATCTCTTGATGTAATAAGCAAATTTATAGGGTGAAGTACCGCCGGATGCCGCACCTGTGAGGGTTATGGACTGTCCGAGCAGAATAGAGGAAGCAGATATTTTCGATTTGTTATCGGGAATATGATTGACCTTAAAGGTCAGGTAGGAGCTTACGATCGTACCCTTACTGTCCTTTACCTTTACACATACATCGTATGTAACGGCGGCGGCAGGTCTGACGGTGACGGAGGTCGTTGTGCTGTAATCCTTGACTGTATACCACTTGCTGTCGCTCGCCTTTTTATAGTAATATGCATATGTATAACCTCCCGCACCGCCTGTTGCCGAACCTTTGATCGTAATGGTCTTGGACAGCGTAACCGCAGTGGCACTCAGCGATGAGGTATTGGTCAATGTACTCTCTGACGACAGCATGACAGCATAGTCCAGAACCACCCAGCCGCTGACGGAATTATAGGTCGTATATCCCCATGTATAACCGCCGGAGGTCGTTTTGCGGGTGACGGTGATTTTCGCATTATACGGCACACCTCCTACGACTGATGCCGCCGTATCGGCAGCAGAACGCATATTGACGCCGTTCGTGGAAGTAATGCGCCATGTTTCCTTCACGCTTTGCACCGTTGTGGACAGTGAAACACCAGGGCTTGTCACATACCAGTATGCGCCCACATCGGCTATTCTGATGAGCGACTGTGTGACCTTGATCCTGCCGGACGGTGTATTATTGGCGGGGTCTGCACAGTAAAAAACACCGTTTGTATAATCCGTCAGCAGGATCGCGTGAGGGTAGCTTTTATCGTATGCTATAATTCCTTCGGGGTGCTTTTTCAGCAGATTGATCAGTGTGGTTTCTACCGAGCCGTAGATCGCTTCGTTATCAACGGAGATGTTTTTATACTTGAAGGTGGTGTAAAGTCCGGCATTTTCTACCCAGAGATAGGGACGGCAGGCACTCTCTGTAATGTTCTTCCAGTCGGTATCCCCTCTGAGCATGGCGGTTCTTCTGAGCAGCATCACAGCCGATGCAAGCGTACAGGTATCATGATACTGCTGCTTGACAAAGACCGAGGACGCATTGATATCCGAAAAGGTCGCTGCATCTGCTTCGACAGCGCAAAACGGCAGTATCCATACGGAAAGTACTGCACACATACACAATATGATCGCCGGAATTTTCCTGATCTGCTGCAATCCGATCGCCTCCGTTACATTTCATCGTATGTCCCAATTTTTTTCCACAAGTAAAAATTTATTCTATTTTATCGCATTTCCCTTTTAAATGCAAGTGAAATATTTTCTTCTTTCGTGAAAATCCTAAGAAAGACCGCACGAAAATCCGTTCTCCATGCGGTCTTGTAATGTATCGGTGATCCGGACAGCGTTTTTGTTCCCGCAAACCTTGATTCAGGGATTGCAGCGGGAACAGGGCTGGTATCCTTTGGCGATCAGTTCCTCCCTTGTGCCGTGATACTCCTGTTTATTGGCATCTTTAATGGATGTGACGGACGCACAGGTCGGAAGGTGGAATTTGTGATTATTGGTGTTGAGAATATAATAGTTTTCTTCTGCTGTAGTTCCATAGTTTTCATCAAGGCGGCTCTCTCCCGTTGCATAATCAATGATAATACCGGGCTGGTTATTATAGGCATAGACATTAAAGCAAATGCCGTCACCATCGTCCTCTACGGAATAAGCCTCCATCAGCACACCGCGTGCGACAAGATTGTTGCCGTCAAATATGGGGGTCACACGGTAGAGTACATGGTTGTTGGTTTCCTTTACGTAGTCGGCAACCATATTTTCAAAGGGCAGCATACCGTCAACATTGAGGTATCGTGTGCCTGTGATCAGATTGCTTTTATTGGCATTTTCGGCAGTGAGCTGATATCCGATCAGATGACAGCGATTATAGAGATAGCCGCCGTCTACGATGTCATATTTCGCGGTTTTCCAGCCGCTGGGCTTCACCGAACCGATACTGCCGCGTTTTTCGGTGGGCATAGTATCCTGTGCAACGCAGGCAAAGGCAACGCCGCATCGTCCGAGAGCATCGAGTTCGCTGTAGCTTTCAAAGGAGGTGGTTGTATAATCGGACGGTGTAAAGTAGGGCACATTGTCATTGACGGCAACATAAGCACTGTCGGAAAAATCCGGTACCGTATCTGTCGTATAACCGCCGGATAAACCGGAAGTACCTGAAGAAGCCGAACTTTCGCGCTGTGAAACAGCAGACTGTTCCGCCGAAGCAGCAGAATGATCTGATACGGGTGAATCAATTACAACTTCACAGCCTGCAAGCAGCAGGCACACACATATTATAACGCTGAGGAATGCCAGTATCCGCTGTTTACTTTTCAGCATTTCACATATACCTCCCGTGTGATCTTTTCATGAGAACTGCCCGCAAATTCCTTGGTTTCGGTGAGTGTATAGGTTGACAGGCCGAGAGTCATGCGGCGGTCGGCGGGATAGGTTCTGTTCCAGCGGTAGAGTACCAAGCGGGAAATCCTGTCGGCATAGGGTGCGGGGTCAGCGTTTTCAATAAAGCAGATGTCGTCCTCCCCTGCCGTGCTGAGATAATCGTCATCTGCACAAACGCTGTCGGGGTACTGAGCAAAAAGCGGTGCCGAATACGTGTGGATCCGCACGGTTTTTCCGTCTGCAAAGGATAACACATCTTGTATCACCACGCTGTCGCGGCTCTGGCGGCGGTGATTGAACATCATGCCGCTGTTGTTGTCAATACATATTACTGCTGTCATAAAAAATCTCCTTATGTATATTTTTGGTTTCATTATAACACAATTCGGGCAGAAAAGAAACGCTTTTTAACCGCTTTGCAAAATATTGCCCCCACAGCACTGTAAAGCACTGCGGGGGCAGGGTCACTGTTGGTTTATGCGCGCACTACGCGGTTTAGTAGTACGTTACCTTGCTTGAAGGCATACCGTAGGTTGCTGATGTAGTCAACGCTCTTGGTATACGAAGCCGTGTTAATTTGTTGCATTGATTGAACGCATTATCTCCAATCGATGTAATCGTTGTCGGTATGGTTACCGTACCTGTCAGCTTCATGCAGTATTCAAAAGCTTGCTGCCCGATAGATGTTACACTGTTACTCATCGTTAATGTACCGTTCAGTTCAGAACAATACCAGAATGCAGATGCACCAATGGATTTTACACTATTCGGTATCGTGAGTGCTCCGGTGTAACCTGTACCCATGCAGAATACTCCGTAGCCTATCGTCGTCAGGCTACTCGGTAATGTCAGACTGCCGGTAAACTTACAGTTCCAGAATGCACCATCCTTAAGAACCTTTACACTGCTGCCAATGGTCAATTTTCCCTTAAAGCTTTCATTCTGACCAAATGCATATGCGCCTACCGTTGTAACACTGTTGCCTATTGTCAGATTACCGGTTAAGCCTGTGCATAAATAAAAAGAATAGTCACCTATCGAAGTTACATTATTTGGTATAGTCAGACTGCCTGTGAAGCCGGAGCAATTATAGAAGGCATATTGACCTATTGATGTTATAATACTGGGAATTGTAAGTGTACCTTTGAAGCCGCTGCAATTTGCAAATACAAACTCATTTATTACATTGATACCGCTTCCCAATGTCAGACTGGTAAATCCCTTACAATGGTAGAATGCATACGAACCCAAAGTTGTTACAGTATTAGGAATCGTCAGTGTTCCGGTGAATTTCTGGCAGCCAAAAAATGCATTGGATCCTATTGATGTAACACTGCTTCCAAGCGTTAGCTTTCCATTAAAGCCCATAGTCTGGCTTGCAGTGAGAGTTGGATTGGAATATGAAGATGGATTTTTTAACCTAAACGCACCATTTCCTATGGTCGTTACTTTATTGGGTATCGTCAGAGCACCTGTAAAACCATAGCAGTTATAAAAAGCACTATTCCCTATTGTTTGAAGGACACTTGCAGCGGCACTGCTGCCAAACGATAGTGTACTTTTGAAACCGTAACAATTGGAGAAAGCACTATCACCGATTGTCAAGGTACTGTTGGGGATTACTAAACTGCCTGTAAAGCCATAGCAGCCTGAAAAAGCTCCCTTTCCTATCGTTTGAAGGACACTTGCGGTAGCACCGCTGCCAAATGTCAGCGTACTTGTGAAGCCATAACAAGACGAGAAAGCATAATCACCAATTGTAACGGTACTATTAGGTATTTTCAAAGCTCCAGTAAACCCTGAACAGTTACTGAAAGCAGCGTATCCTATTGTTTGCAGCTTTGCAGCCTGAACGGTACTGCCTAACGTAAGTGTGCTGTTTAAGCCACTACACTTATAGAACGCATATTGTTCTATCGTTTCAGTAGTATTTGGTATGATCAGACCACCCGTAAAGCCGGAGCATTCATAGAATGCATATTCACCTATCGTCTGGAGCTTTCCGGCAGTAGCACTGCTGCACAGCTTCAGGGTGCTGTTAAAGCCAGTACATTCATAAAATGCATACCGTCCGATTGATACGATACTGTTTGGGAAAGTCAGACCACCCGTAAAGCCGGAACATTGATAGAATGCACATTCACCTACCGTCTGGAGCTTTCCGGCAGTAGCACTGCTGCACAATTTTAAGGTGCCATTAAACCCGGTACATCTATAAAATGCATAAGAACCTATCGTCGTAACATTGTTCTGAATATTCAAACTACCCGTGAATCCAGTACAATAAAAGAAGGCATGACGACCTATGGTTTGTAAACCGCTGCCTAATGTTAAAGTTCCATTAAACCCTTCACAACGGTAAAACGCATAATCACCTATAGATGTCACACTGTTTGGTATCACTAAACTGCCGATAAGACCCGTACAGTTAAAAAATGCATAGTTTCCGATACTTGTGACATTTGCCGGTATTGTAATACTGCTTTTAAGGTTTTTAAGCTCGCGAAAAGCATTATCGCCTATAAACGTCAGGGTATCAGGCAGAATAACAGACGTTACTCTATCTCTGTAAAAGTTGATCATGCTATAATACTTTCCGGTACTGTATGATGCCTCAATTGCCTCGGAAAAGCCTTCTACACCAACTACTTTGTAGATTTCACCATTATCTGTATATCTGGCTCCTCCAACCACAGGACGATCAGTGTAAGAACTGCTAAGATAGAATGTATTGATACCCCTTACATAGGACGGCACTCTGATTATGGAGCTGCTGCCGAAATAACCGTTTACAACTGCCGTACCGTCATAGGTCTTGCCGTTTTCGGTAAACTTGCCCTCGGTTACGGTGTAAGTGAACAGCGTTGATGAGTCGATATGTACAAAAACATCATCGCTGACGGTTCTGCCGTCCTCCGTATAGCTGACATGAATGGTATAATCGCCGTTATCATAGCCCTCAAGCGTGTCGGGGTCGAGCGTATACTCATTATTGCCAAGCTTTCTTTGTGTGCCGTCATCATAGAACGCATACACATCAAGCTTTGAACGGTTAATCGCTTCTGCCGGCAAACTTGTCGCATTGAGTGTTGCTGAAAGTGCCGTAACCTTGCGTTTGGTTTTGAGCAGGTTCTGCACCTGATTTGTATGGCTGGTTGCCGACTGAACTATTTTTGTGTTCGTAAAGCGGGCCGTGCCGTAATAACCATTGGTACTGTTGAATACAAAGGCTATCTTTTTATCACTGAGGGTGATCGTGCCTGTTCCCCTCAGCTTTTCGATATTGGTCAGCTTATAGCGCACGGTGTCACACTCGGTGACCGTCCATGTGCCCGCCGTGAGGTCATTGAACGTGAAGCTCAGCTCGATATTCTCCTCCGTGGGGTGTGCATTGGCATACGACCTGACATAATCTTCACCGAAGGTCACACTTCTGTAGGCATATACTGCTTTGCCTGACGTATCCTTTCCGTCAAGGCGGAAGGTGAATGTCGGGTCGCCGTGAGCAAAGACGATATCCGCTATTTTGATACGCTTGATAACGGTCAGCTCACCTGTTGAGGGCTTATCGGTTACAGTAAGATACTGCGTAATGCCTGCCGATACGGAGTTGACGGTAAAGCGGATCTTTTCCGGATTCAGTCCGTAGTTCGGGGGCGGAGTTACCTCTTCAAAGTAGTAGCTGCCCCAGTCAAGTCCTGTTACCGTGATCTGACCGCTTGCGTTGGTGATCAGATTATCCCTGACAAGCGTACCGTTATTGCGGTAGAGTGCAAAAACTGCTCCCGAAAGAACCACGCTCTCATTGGTTTCATCAACCTTTGTCAGAACAACCGAGCCCTTCTTGCGGGTATTGACAACACCGTCAAATATGAAAACATTATTGACGGTCGTGGCATCTACTACAAAGCTATATTTTGTAGTATCAAGCTCATAGCCCTTGGGTGCCTGCAGCTCCTGCATATAATAGCTGCCCCACCAGATACACGGTTCATTGCCGGCAACGGTGGGTATCTCTATAATACCCTCCTCATTGGTGGTGTAGGTAACGGTGGAAGGTCTGCCCTGCGGGTCAACCTGTGTATTGGTAGCGGCATCAAACATTCCGAATACCGCGCCCTTGACAGGAAAACCGTCCTCATCGACCTTTTGCAGCCAGAGTCTGCCCAGCAGACGCGGGTCATGGGTGTTGATCGTAACCCGTGCCACATTGTCAGCCTGAAGGTTGCTTTCGTCTATGGTAAATGTTAAATCACTGACCGCATTGGCGGGTGTCACATCATAGCCCTGTGCAGGAATGGATTCTTTGAAGTAATAGGTTCCGTAGGCAAGATTATCGGCATAGATCTTGCCGTCGCTGTCGGTCATGTATGTGCCGACAAGTTTGTTATTTGCAGCATTGTAAAGCTGGTAAACCGCGCCGCTGAGCTTGACATCGGTAATGGTCGTCTTGTCCTCGAGCATCTCGGATTTGGTCAGAATTGCCGAAGCCGGAAGCTGCTCATTCTCTAATACATACGATGCTACCGCATGACCTGCGTCGTTATCGGCATAAACCGTAAAGCTGATTTTTTGCGGCTCGGCAGGCAGCTTATAGCCTATGGGGGCTTTGGTTTCTATAACGTAATAGTCGCCCCATTCCAGACCGTCTATGGTAAGTATGCCGTCTGTGCCGGTAACATAGGTTGTTGATTCGTTGATCCTTGTCCCGTCCGCTTTGTAGAGAGCAAACTCCGCGCCTGCCAGTGTTCTGTTGGGATTGCGGTCTGAAACCTTTTTCAGTACAAACTGTCCGGGCTTCCGCGGGTCGGGTATCACCGTAAGTATGCTCTGATCGGGCAAATCAAACTGGAAGTTGATGATCTTGGGGGTAGAATCCAGTTCATAGCCCAGAGGTGCCTCTGTTTCAATGGCATAGTACTTACCGTATGGTACTACGAGTTCTGCCGTACCCATATCATCCGTCACCATCGGAGCAGTGTTGACCTTACGGTCATGAGCGGGGTCGGGAGTGCCGCTGCTGTTCAGCTCATACAGGTCAAATTTTGCACCGGCAAGGAGCACATCGTTTGTTGCGTCGACCTTGCGCAGTCTGAGCTTACCGCGATAAAACATCAGGCCTACTGCAACATAATTGGAAGGAAGATCCTCCTGTGTTCTTTCCATGGTATCGGAACACTTTTCGTAAAAGACATGGGAATCATTTTCGGTGATTTTGTTATAAAGGGAATTATCCGGATTTACGGGGGATTTCATCACGATTTCAATATAGACCGTGCGCCCCTCCGGCACAGCCATATCACCAAAATCCACTGCAACAGACTTCACCACAGAAGGACGGGTGGTTGTCCAGTGACCGGAAGAAAGATCGGGACGTGATGAAACATCCTCCACGTATGAGGAGTAGTATATAGTTCCCGATGAACCGTAGTGCTTCCGTATATAAGAGGTATCGACCCTTGAAAATGTTCCCTGCCATACCTTATTGGGACCGTTTTCCAGCACATCGCAGAACAGGATCCTGTCTGTAGTGTTGTTGCCTGTTTCAAGCTTCAGCTTATAGGAATACTCAGAGTTGCGGTACGTATAGGCAAGGGTTTCCTCCTTGTATTGATGCGTGCTGTTATCGTATGGAGTGTGTACATAACCATTGGTAAGTGTAGTCTGAACCGATTTGGAAAAGTCAAGGAAGGAATGCTCGGGAATATACCAAGCCACCCTGTCCTGACTGTATGCCACATGCTCCGTGATATTGTTATCCCGGTCAATATCCTTCCAGATTCCGTTCTCAAGCGTCTGCGAGTCAGTATAGGAGGCATACCACCTGCCGGTCTGGTCGATCGTTGTGATAGAATGCATTTCGGGACTGATATATACTCTGCCTAAGTAGTTTTCCTTATAGGACTTCATCGGTATATCGGAGATCGTAACAGAATCGGACGAGCTTATCGGGTTTCCGGAAAGGTCAAAATGAAAAGCAATATACTGTCTGCCGCTGTTTTTGTAATTGTTAATGATCTCGATATTCATGTGTCCCTTCAGATAGGACTGTGAGTGATAGCCATCACTTACGGTGATATGATCCAGCAGGTTTTCGGGAGTGTCATAAAGTTCCTGTAAGATCAAACCCCCGGGAACGATCGTATATACCGAGAACTTGCCGAGTGTATTGCCTTCGGTCAGGTCAAATTTACTCTCAATACTTCCGTCAAAAATGTATGCCTCCTTATCGGTCGCTTCATTATACATCTGAAGCTTGGTTTTGGAGGATAACTCATTGGGAAACTCCAGAATATGGATCGTATCCTTTTCTCTGTCTACACCTCTGCCGTAGAGCGCAATATCACGGTTATATTCGCGGGAAGTTTCATAAACAGAGGGAGTGTTATATTCCGTGTTGATCAGTGAATGATTGCTGTTTCTATAGAGATCAATAAACATATTGTTTACGATCTTACCGCCGTTGATAACGATGTCAGATGCATTGGTATGGAACTGGTAGGACAGCCGAAATAAACCGTCCTCAATAAATTCCTGATTCTTTCTGAACGCTACTTTCACACCAACGGTGTTTGCAGGCAGGCTCAAGGTTTGTGCGTAACTCTTGATGTATGTCGTATGATACAAAACGTATGCTGTAGTGTTAGCGTATCTGACATAAATCTGCGTCTGGATCGTATCCGGCTTGACACTTACGAAGTTTGAATTCTTGAACCGGTATACAGACGGCAGAAGCAGCGTTGTGAAATGATATTCATCATCGTTAAGCTGGCGGTAATATCCCGACAGTGTCATAACATCAAAAATATCATCAGTGATCTCAACATCATAAGGAATATTCAGCGTATTATAATTCACGAAAAAGGAGATATCTGAGCTATATTCTCTGCCTCCGCTGAGATGTGCCGAATTGATTGCTCCGTTATTTTCGCAGTCTTTGCAATGGTCTTTGATATAGTTAGAATACACACCGTAAGAAGTCTTCCATGATTTGTAAATCGCGCCGGGAATATCAATAAAGTTATAATCCCTTGTGTTGACGGTGACATCCTTATAGGAAAGCCGCACCTGACTGCTCTCTTCATAGTATGTGCCGTACATTTCGGCACGAACCCTGACATTCCTGCCATAATACTGTGATTTGGGGTACACGACATAACAATTCAGTATCAATACATCATCTGCCGCAGTTGTGATGGCCGAACTGTCAGCGTCATATACTTTATAGGACACACCGTCAATAGTTGTTGTTGTACCCGTGTATGTAACACCCTGACCGCCCGCAAACGCTCCGGAGGGAACCATGATCTTATAGCTTTTACCGTCCTGAAGTCCTCTCGCCTTCAGATCCTCCGTCATGGGGAATTCATACTTTATCCATGTGTAATCACTCGGATTGCTGTCGGAAGGCAGGTAGTCTTCCAGCCCGTAATAAGAATAAATGTTTGATGCAGAGGCATCACTGTCGAAAGCAAAAACGTCCCTCACACGCGTCTGCCTGTAGGTAACGGTATTGCTCTGCACCTGTTCGTTATTGGCTGTTCTGAGCAGTGCCGTGATGCTATGTGAGTAATTATGCTTGGTATCACGGGAATCCACAGACCAGATCATTTCAAACGAACCCTCAAAGGTCACACCCGAATGGATCGCAGTATTGTTGGTAAAAACAAAGGTATCATTAGTGCTGCTGTAGGTATAGCTCCAGTTATATATTTTTTCGGTGGAGTCAGCCGGGTCGGCAGCAACTGCCGCCAACGACAGCGTTCCGCTACGGGCGGCTTCACCAAGTCCCGGCACAGAGATGACCATCTGTCCCGGTTCATAACCCGATGTGACCTCTTTGTTTTCAAATATTACTTTCAGGCGCACCAATCTGGTTTCGTCAGAAGATGAATCATAGACATAGTTGTTCTTGTCTGATACATTTCCGTTCCAGCACAGTGTCAGCTTGAATCCGCCGGTATTGGCTTCTGCCGCATTGCCGGTGAGCGAACCTACTGTCAGCATGGAAAACAGCACAGCAAGGGTCAGAACCCATGACAGCAATCTGTAAGCTGCACTTTTCCGGTTTATATCGCTGCGTGTTGTGATCATAAGAATCCCTCCGTTCAGCGCATTGTCCAACTTCATGGAGTATGCCGTACAAAGCACTTACCTATACTAATTCTAACAGCCTTTTTGTCTCTTTTCAACTGTACAAAATGTCAATTATTTTATATTATTTACCACAAGCTCTGTATAACTTATATAATATGTTTTTGAATATTTCACAAAACAACTATTAGCATAGAAAAATTCTCTATTATAAGTATCGGAGTGGCTCTCACAATTGTAAGAAAGAGGCATAAATGCACAATCCCCCTCCGGTACGAATCGCCGGAGGGGGGGTGCATTTTTCGGATTTGTTCATTAACAGTTATGCTCTGCCGAACACGCAGAAAAAAGCTGCTGAATATTACAGTGCCTTTTTGATGATCGAAACGCCGTCCATTTCGTCCGGCTGGGGAATTCCCAGAATTTCGAGCATAGTTGGAGCGATATCGGCAAGTCTTGCACCGTCACGCAGAATGCAGGGATAATTGACTACGCAGAACGGTACAAGGTTCGTTGTATGAGCAGTGAAAGGCTCACCGTCCTCATCGAGCATCTTATCGGCATTACCATGGTCGGCAGTGATCAGAGCAACGCCGCCCTGCTTTGTAACGGCATCTACCACCTGACCCACACAGTCGTCAACGGCTTCTACTGCTTTGACCGCAGCTTCAAACACACCGGTATGACCTACCATGTCACAGTTGGCAAAGTTGAGTATGATGACATCATACTTGCCGCTGTTGATTCTCTCAACGGCATTTTTGGTGACCTCATAAGCACTCATTTCAGGCTGGAGATCATAAGTAGCTACCTTGGGAGATGCGATCAGACATCTGTCCTCTCCCTCGGATACCTTTTCCACACCGCCGTTGAAGAAGAAGGTTACGTGGGCATATTTTTCGGTTTCGGCGATCCTGAGCTGGGTAAGACCCTTTGAAGCAAGATATTCGCCGAGAGTATTCGTGAGAGACTGGGGCTTGAACGCAATTTCAACGTTCGGCATGGTAGCGTCATACTGCGTCATGCACACATAAGTGAGCGGGAAAAAGCCGTTTCTGCGCTCAAAGCCGCTGAAATCGGGGTCAACAAATGTACGGGTGATCTCTCTTGCCCTGTCGGGACGGAAGTTATAGAAAATCACCGAGTCACCCGACTTGATCGTGGCATTTTCCGCACAGACAGCAGGCACTACAAACTCATCGGTCACACCGTTGGCATAGGAATCTGCCACCGCCTGAACAGGGTCGTCTGCCTTGACACCCTCGCCGTATACGAGAGCCGCATAGGCTTTTTCCACTCTGTCCCAGTTTGTATCACGATCCATAGCATAGTAACGTCCCGATACGGTAGCGATCTTGCCCACACCGATCTCTTCTAACCTTGCCTTACACGCTGCCATATAATCCTTCGCGCTGGAGGGCGGCACATCTCTGCCGTCAAGGAAGGTATGAATATATACATTCTTTAATCCGTTCTTTTTCGCCATCTCAACAATGCCGTAGAGGTGGGTAATATGGCTGTGTACACCGCCGGGAGAAAGCAGACCCATAATATGGAGTGCCTTGCTCTCCCCTTTTGCATTGTT
>CACYDW010000148.1 GCA_902773325.1 uncultured Ruminococcus sp. | reverse complement strand
GTCAACAAAAAAGTCAGCCTTGCGGCTGACTGGCAATTCATCACCGACCTATAGAGGTCGGTGTCTTCTTGCCATATTAGGATAAAAAATCAACCAACTTTCGGTATCAATTCAGCGGATTTTTTCTACGATTATTCCATCAGGTATCGCTGCGATATCCGGCAGCTCCGGTTATAATACCGCCAAGTCCGTGCCTGATGTCATACAGCAGGACGAAAGGTATGCTGTGTACGGAAAAAGCATACCGCAGCACCTCCCGACAGGGAGCAGAGTGCTGCGGTATACATATATATAAAAGCTGTAATAGCTGAGTTTTCCTGTAAAGGAATTTGCACTTACACTTATCCGACCAGCTTTTCGATAGCAGCTAATTTTACGCAGATGCAGAATACCGCCATTGCTTTTTCAAGCTCCTCCACAGGCGGATAGCTGGGGGCAATTCTGATGTTGCTGTCGTTGGGGTCAATGCCGTAGGGATAGGTAGCGCCTGCACCCGTGAGGACAACACCGGTTTCTCTGCACAGCTCTACTACTCTCTTGGCGCAGCCGTTCACAACATCTACACTGACAAAGTAGCCGCCGTTGGGATTCGTCCATGAAGCGATACCCAGACCGTCCAGTTCACGGGTAAGGGTTTCGGTGACCATGTTGAAGCGCGGCTCCAGAATTGCTCTGTGCTTCTGCATGTGAGCAAGGATTCCGTCAAGGTTCTTGAAATAATTGAGATGACGGAGCATATTGAGCTTGTCATAGCCGATGGTTGCAAAGGCATAACGCTTTTTGAGAATGCTCAGGTTGTATTCGCTTGCTGCGATCGCTGCCACACCTGCGCCTGGGAAGGTGATTTTGGAGGTGGAGCAGAACTCAAATACCATATCCTCCTTACCGGTCTTTTTCAGTTCATCAAAGATGTTGACCAGCGTATCGGGAGTGTCGTTGATGTCATGTATAATGTAGGCATTATCCCACATGATCCGGAAATCCTTTGCGGCGGGACGGAGTGAAGCAAAACGCTTTACAGTTTCGGCGGAATAGGTAATGCCGGTGGGGTTGGAATACTTCGGTACACACCATATACCCTTGACAGAAGCGTCAGAAGCAACCAGTCTTTCCACCTCGTCCATATCGGGGCCGTTCTCATTGGTTGCCACGGGAATCATTTTAATGCCGAAATATTCCGTAATGCCGAAGTGTCTGTCGTAGCCGGGTACGGGACAGAGAAACCTGATCTCGCCCTGCTTGTTCCAGGGAAGATCGCCGCAGCCCTGTTCCATCATGCAGGCAATGGTATCAAACATCATGTTAAGACTGGAGTTTCCTCCGACAAAAATATTCTTGCTTTCAACGCCCAGCAGATCAGCGAACAAGACCTTGATTTCCTCAAAGCCGTCGAGGTTGCCGTAGTTGCGGCAGTCGGGGCAGTCGGAAGCCCTGAAATTCGTTGATTCACATACCGTATTGAGAATACCGCTGGAAATATCGAGCTGCTGTGCACCGGGCTTGCCTCTTGCCATGTTCAGAGAAAGACCCTGCGCCTTATATAATGTAAGTACCTCAGAAAGCTTTTTGTATTCCTCGCTGAGAGCTTCTTTTGTCATTGACGAATATTCTGCCATTGAAAAAATCCTCCTTAAAGAAATATCATCAGATTATGCAAAAACCTGTCAAAACAATCTATATTCTAAACTAATCGACAAAAAAATGCAAGTTTTATTTTGAATTCCTGCAAAATTCAACGGTTTCAACAATAAGCACTGCTCTATGTCTGTTTTTTTGGCTTGATTGGATAAAGCTGCGGGTTCTATGCGTCCCTTTTCAGGCGTATTTTATATTGTAAGAAAGGGCGGGGGAAAATTGAAGCGTTTCATGGTTATTGTTGTATACTGTATAATTATGCTTACAGCGTCAGGTTGTTCACAGACAGCCCCGCGTGATGCCGCTGAGGAGCTTCAGCGCGATACATGGGTACTCTATGACAGCTTTGGCAGCCGCAAGGGTACACTGCTCTTTGATGAAGGATATCTGTGTCTGGATGCTGACCTCGGCGGAAGCAGACTTGCTCTTTGCGAACCGTGTATCGTAGGAGAGGACACGATCTCCATTGTGTCCTCCGATTATGCCGGTCTGTCCATGGGATATGCCCTGTCGGGCGATACGCTGCTGCTGACACTGAACGGCAGAAGTATCACATGGAAAAAGTATGTCGGCAGCGAAGCAACGACGGAGTGTCCGTGATTTGTTCATAACAAACAACAAAAATCAGATAAATTTGTTAAAAGCAGCATCTTAAAAAACACAAAAACAGGTTTATTTTCAAAACGAAAAATGATATAATGGGAGGGAATAAGGGCAGAGCCGGCGGCCGCCGGTGTGCAAGCGAATGTGCCTGTTTCCGCTTGCGGTGCGGCTTTGCGGCAAATCTAACTGCCCTGAAAGCAAAGGAGAAGATCAACCATGAACGCAAAAAGACTTTCAAAGCGCGTTATAGCTTCTCTTCTCGCCATGATGCTGGTAATCGGCTGCTTCCTTCTGCCCGCAACACTTGCCCATGCAGAAGGCTCTATCACCGTAAAATTCCACTATCTGCGCGATGACGGGAACTATGACAATATGGCTGTCTGGGCATGGCCGCATAAGCCTACTGACGGCGGCGGTGCTTTCTTCGATTTCGTTGATGAAGGAGATCCCAAGGGTGCAGTGGCTGTTTATGCTATCCCCGACGGTACTACCGAAATCGGCTTTATCGTAACAAGCAAGGATTGGGCGAAGGATCCCGACGGCGACCGCTTCCTCGATATCGGCGGCGTTATGTCAGGAACCATCAATGTTTACTGCAAGACCGGAGAAACTGCCTTTGATGTTGTGAACGGTGACGATGTTGTGATCGGCATCAGACTGACAAAGGCTGCTGTTGAAGATATCGCGGCAAAGAACGTTGTAAGCTTCGAGCTTACCGGTGCGCCGGAATCCATCAGCGCATCAGATTTCTCTGTAAAGAACGGACTCGGCGAGGAGATCGCTATCACTTCCTTCGAGTCTGAGGGCAACAAGGGCAAGATCACACTTGCTGATAACCTTGATATGCTCAAGAGCTATACCCTGTCCTATGGCACAGGCACTATCGCTATCACGCTGCCCGATTATTACTCAAGCGAAGAGTTTGAATCACTCTACACCTATACAGGCACAGATCTCGGCGCAACATGGAGCGCAGATTCCACCTTCTTCCGCGTATGGGCACCTACAGCAAACGGCATTACCCTGAATCTGTATGAAGCAGGTGACGGCGGTGAGGCTTATAAGACCGTTGAAATGACTGCCGATGTAAACGGTACATGGAAAACGACCGTAGAGGGCAACCTCGATAAGGTTTATTACACCTATACCGCTCATTTTGACGGAAGCGACACACCCGATATCGTTGACCCCTATGCAAAATCTGTCGGTGTAAACGGCAACAGAGGACAGATTCTCAACCTCGATGCTACCGACCCCGAAGGCTGGGACAGCGACACAAGAAAGACCACCGAAAATATCAATGACCTCGTAATCTATGAGCTTCACATCCGTGACTTCTCCATCGACGAGGATAGCGGTATGACCAACAAGGGCAAGTATCTTGCCTTTACAGAAACAGGCACAAAGACTTCTTCCGGTCAGATTACCGGTATTGATTATCTGAAGGATCTCGGCGTAACCACCGTACATATTCTTCCTTCCTATGATTTCGCTACCATCGATGAAACCAAGCTCCAGAAGAATCGCTATAACTGGGGTTATGATCCCAAGAACTACAATGCTCCCGAAGGCTCCTACTCCACCGACCCCTATCACGGTGAGGTAAGAATCAATGAGTACAAGCAGATGGTAAAGGCACTCCACGATGCAGGTATCGGTGTTGTTATGGACGTTGTTTACAACCACACCTATGCTGCTGACTACTGCTATAACCTCCTTGTTCCCGGTTATTTCCACAGACCTAACTCCAATGGCTCAGGCTGCGGCAACGACGTTGCTTCCGAGAGAAGCATGGTCAACAAGTTCATCACAGAGTCTGTTGCTTATTGGGCAGAGGAATATCACCTCGACGGTTTCCGCTTTGACCTTATGGGTCTGATCGATGTCGATACCATGAACAATGTCCGCAAGGCCTGCGATAAGGTTGCAGACAACATCGTGATCTACGGTGAGGGCTGGTCTATTTCTACCAATATCACCAAGAACATCGCTCTTGCAACACAGCCGAACTCTGAGCTGACCCCCGGTATCGCTTACTTCAGCGATACGATCCGCGATGGTATCAAGGGCAGCGTATTTGAGGCAACCGATAAGGGCTTTGTTAACGGCAATGTCAGAAGTTCTGCAAAGGTTCTTGACGGCGTAAAATACTCCGAGTCATGGTCTGCATCCCCCACACAGGCAATCAACTATGCAGCTTGCCACGACAACCTTACACTCTGGGATAAGATCAACTCCTCCAATCCCGATGATCCGGAAGAGAGCAGGATCAGCCAGAATAAGTTTGCCGCTGCGATCGTATTTACCGCACAGGGCACACCCTTTATGCTCTCCGGTGAGGAATTCCTCAGAACCAAGGTCAAGAGCTATAAAGAGGACGGCACTCCGGTTTACGACCACAACAGCTATTCCTCCAAGGACGCTGTTAACGCTCTGTACTACACAAGAGCAACACAGTATGCTGATGTATACAACTACTACAAGGGTCTTATCCAGATGAGAAAGGCTATTCCCGAATTCAGACTCACAACAGTCGAAGATGTAGAGAACAAGCTTGCATTTGTTGACGGCCTTGAGAGAGGCATCATCGCATACAGCCTTGGCGATAAGGTATTCGTAATCTACAATGCGCTTGCAGAAGCTGCCAACGTTACACTGCCCGCAGGCAAGTGGAATGTGGTTGCTAACGGCGATAAGGCAGGCACAGAAACACTCGCAACAGTAGAAGGCACTGCCAGTGTTCCGACACTCTCCGCTATGGTACTGGTTGCAGAGGACTATAAGTTTGCCGGAGCATCAGATACAGATGACAACACCGGCAAGACCGACGGTGACAACACCGGCAAGACCGACGGTGACAACACCGGCAAGACCGACGGCGACAACACCGGCAAGACCGACGGCGACAACACCGGCAAGACCGACGGAAACAACACCGGCAAGACCGACGGCGGCAATACCAATAACGGTAATACCAACAACGGCAACACCACCAACACCAACAACAACGATGGTAAGGGCGACAGCAATGTTCCCTACACAGGTGATCCTGTAAACGTTGCTCTGATGTTTGTACTTGCTGTTGCAGCCGGAGCTGTAGTATTCTTCCTTTCAGGCAAGGTATCCGGAAAGTCAAAGAGCTGATGAACGGCTGATGCTTGTCAGCGCACATCAACACTAAAAAATTCTCCCCAAAACAATATGCTTTGGGGAGATATTTTTTAGCTATTTGCAGAAATTCCGAAATTTATCATATTATGTTGTACTTTGTATCGGATTATGATATAATTTAATGTTGTATAGGCAATTGTATGTTATATGTGCTGTATTCGGGCTTAAACTATGCCGGAAGTATAAGCGTTAAAAAGAGGGATTATATGGATATCAGAGAAAATTTGAGAAATGTTGCCATCATTGCACACGTTGACCACGGTAAAACCACACTGGTAGACCAGCTTCTGCTGCAAAGCGGTATTTTCAGAGCCAACGAAGCTGTAGCAGAAAGAGTAATGGATTCCAATGATCTCGAGAGAGAGAGGGGCATTACCATTCTTTCCAAAAATACAGCGGTAATGTATAAGGATACCAAGATCAACATTGTTGATACACCCGGTCACGCGGATTTCGGCGGTGAGGTGGAGCGTATCCTCATGATGGTAGACGGCGTTCTGCTGCTGGTTGATGCGTTTGAGGGCTGTATGCCCCAGACCCGCTTTGTTCTGAAAAAAGCACTTGCTCTCGGCAAAAAACCGCTGGTCGTGGTCAATAAGATTGACCGTCCCGGCGCAAGACCCGAGGAGGTTGTTGATGAGGTGCTCGATCTCTTTATCGAATTGGGTGCTGATGATGAGCAATTGGAGTTTCCGGTGGTATATGCTTCCGGCAAGGCAGGCTATGCTTCTCTGGATTATAAGGTGCAGGGGACGGATATGAAGCCGCTGTTTGATAAAATTCTTGAGGAAATCCCCGCGCCGAAGGGCGATATGAACGGGCCGCTCCAGCTTCTTTTCTCCAACATAGATTATGATGAGTATGTCGGCAGGATCGGTATCGGCAGAGTGGAACGCGGAAGCTGCAAGGTGGGGCAGAATATTACCCTCTGTCACAATGACGGTACACAGAAGAATGCCCGCATCACAAAGCTGTATCAGTTTGAAGGCCTGAAGCGCGTAGAAGCAGAGAGTGCCGCTCTCGGCGATATCGTTGCCGTATCGGGTATCAGTGATCTGAATATCGGCGAAACAGCCTGTGACCCCGAACACAGAGAGCCGCTGCCCTTTGTCAAAATTGACGAACCGACCGTTTCCATGCTCTTTATGGTCAACAACAGTCCCTTTGCAGGCAGAGAGGGTAAATATGTAACCTCCCGTAATATCAGGGAGCGTTTGTTCAAGGAAGTAGAAACCAATGTGGCTATGCGTGTTGAGGAAACAGATTCCGCCGATACCTTCAAGGTGTCGGGCAGAGGAGAGCTGCATCTGTCGATTCTCATTGAAACCATGCGCCGCCAGAATTTTGAATTTCAGGTGTCAAGGCCCAAGGTCATCATGAAGGAGATCAACGGCAGACTGCAGGAGCCGATGGAGCTGCTGATGATCGAGGTTCCCGACAGCTATGTCGGCGCTATTATGGAAAAGCTCGGCGCAAGAAAGGCAGAACTGCTCAATATGGGTACGCGGGAATCCGGTGTTACGCATATTGAATTCAGGATTCCCTCCAGAGGACTCATGGGCTATCGCTCGGAATTCATGACCGATACCAACGGCAACGGCATTATGAACCACATTTTTGACGGATATGATGACTATAAGGGTGAGATTCAGTCGCGCTCACAAGGCTCGCTCATTGCCCACGAAACAGGCACCAGCACAGGCTATGGACTGTTTGCCGCACAGGACAGAGGAAGAATGTTCATCGGACCGGGTGTAGAAGTATATGAGGGTATGATCATCGGCGCAAACCCCAAAAATGAGGATATGGTTGTGAACGTGTGCAAAAAGAAACACGTTACGAATACCCGTGCGGCAGGCTCCGATGAAGCCCTCAAGCTGACACCGCCTACCATACTGAGTCTGGAGCAGTCGCTGGAGTTTATCGGCGATGATGAGCTGGTAGAGGTCACTCCCGTATCGATCAGAATGAGAAAGACGATCCTTGAAAAAGAGCAGCGATTGAAGGCTCAGAGCAGAGGCAAGTAATTGTATGAATTATGTAATCCTTGATCTCGAATGGAATGGAGCATACAGCTATAAGGTTGGCAGGTATTTCAATGAAATTATTGAATTCGGTGCTGTGAAGCTGGACGAAAAGCTGAATGTGATCGGACAGTTTTCCCTTCTTGTCAAGCCGGAGCTGACCGGCAAGCTGCGCAATTCTGTTCAGGAGCTTACTTCTATTACCAACGAAGAATTGAAACGCGGTGTACCGTTCACCTATGCGTATACGAAGTTTTCCAAATTTGCAAAGGGCTGTACGATCATGAGCTGGAGCAATACAGACCTGATCGTATTGCAGGAAAATTCACTGTATTACTACAAAACCGACCGTCTGCCGTTTGTCCGGTATTATATGGATCTGCAGGAGTACTGTCAGGATATGCTCGGAGTCGGCAGCAAGAATCAGCTCGGATTGTATGCTGCGGCAGAGATGATGGAAATCGACGTTGAGGATATCCCGCATCATCGGGCTGTAGGTGACTGTATAGCCTCTTATAAATGTCTGCAAAAGGTGTATTCCAGATCAGCCGTTCTTTCGCATATCGAATATGCGGGCTGTGATGAGTTCTATCGTCGGCTGAACTTTCACGTTACCTATCTATACGACCTTGAAAATCCGCTGATCAATAAAAAAACGATGTTTTTTAATTGCAATGAATGTGGTGCAAGAGCCGTCAGACAGAATGAATGGACCCCGAAAAACAAGGGCTTTTTTGCTGATTTTCTGTGTCCGAACTGTCAGACTGCTTTCAGAGGCAAGATCAAATACAAGCTCCGGTATGATGGTGTAACGGTTGTCAAAAAGATCATCAATCCTCAGCAGGAGGATTCTGTTTCCTCTGACGACATCGACACCGATCATGTGGAAGCGTCTTAAAATATAGTAAACGACATTATAGCAGGCGACAAAAATATTCCTACTTAGGGTGATGTCCGAAGGGGTGTGGGGGCGACCGGAAAGCCTCCGCAGTCAGCCGATGATTTATCAAAGTATAAAAAATAATGTCGTTTACTATAGTATAAGATCCGCGGCTGCGATTGGACAGCCGCGGATTTTGTGATGCTGTATGACTTGAAAAAATAAAAGCAAATGGCGGTCGGAGCTTTTGCCCCGACCGCTGTTTGCTTTTTGAGAATGGTATACGTCAGGTCAATGATCAATATACCTTAATGTCAAAATATTTCTTTGCGATTGTGCCGTCTGCATCCTTGACCTTTACGCAGATGGTGTAAGCAACGCCTGATTTAAGGGCAGTTGAAACTGTTGTGGTGCTCTTGAAGTCCTGAACAGTTGTATACTTGTTCTCGCCTGCCTTCTTGACATAAACGCCGTAGGTGTATGTGCCTGCGCCGCCCTTAGCTGCACAGTTTACAGTAGCCTTGGTGGTGCTGAGAGTAAGGGTGGTGTTGTTGGTGAGGGGAGCAGTAACGTTAACTGTAAAGTACTTCTTAGCGATCTCACCGGTGCTGTCCTTTACTTTTACGCAGATCTCATACTTGGTAGCCTTTGAGGGCTTGATGGAAACAGTAGTGTTTGTGCTGAACTTCTGCTTCTCGACCCACTTTGTATCAGTTGCTTTCTTGCAGAGAACCTGATAGGTGTAGGGAGCAGTACCGCCGCTTGCAGCACACTTAACGGTGACGGTGTTGCCGAGTGTGATCTTGGTAGCGGAAACAGTAGACTTGTTTGTAAGGCTGCTTGCAACAGTCAATGTGAAATACTTCTTGTCAACAGCACCCGCGCTGTCCTTGACCTTTACGCAGATGTCATATTTGCCTTCTGCTTCGGGCTTGAAAGCTACGGTAGCGTTGGCATCAAAGTTCTGTAAGGTTGTCCATTTTGTATCTGCTGCTTTCTTATAGAGAACAGCGTATGTGTAGGGGGTGCTGCCGCCGTTTGCGGAGCATTTTACATTTACGGATTTGCCGAGAACAATCGATTCAGCAGAGAGTGTGGAGGTGTTTTCCAGACCCTGAGCAACCTTGAACTGAAGATATTTCTTTGCAATAATGCCGGCTGCGTCCTTAGCCTTAACGCAAACCTCATAATCACCCGGTGCTTCGGGCTTGATTACAACGCCTGTAGTGGTGGAGAAATCCTGTACGGTGAGCCATTTTGTGCTGTCGGATTTCTTGTAGTATACAGCATAGGTGTAGCTGCCTGCGCCGCCTGATGCAGCACATTTGATGGTTGCGCCTTCTTCTGCTGTAACATTTTCAGAAGCAATGGTGGAATTGTTCTTGAGATACTCTTTAATAGTTACCTTTCTGCTTACGCTCTTACCTTCAATGCCGTCGCCGGTAGCAGAAAGAATAATGGGATAGGTGCCGGGTGCAATTTTGCCTGATACCTTTACCTTCCATGTGAGCTGCTTTGTTACGCCGCCTGCAAGAGAATCAATGTTGGTAACAGCATTGCCGCTTACAAGGCTCATACCGGAGGGCAGAGCAAGTCTTGTGGAAATGTTGTTTACTGTAACGCTGCTTGTATTCTGGATATAGGAGGTTACAGTAAGGTTGGAATAGTTGGGAAGACTTGTTTCGTCATCGATAGAGGTGCAGGTAGCATAGGAGTCACAGGAAAGGCTGAGAGCAAGATCGCCTTCTGCATTGGTAGAAAGCTCGCTAAGACCGTAGTAGGTAACGTAGGTACGGCTTGAACCAGCTGCAAGCTTCTTTTCGTTCCAGATCACAGAAACAGCACTATCGCCGTTGTTGGAGCCTTCGCTGACGGTATAGTTCCATGCATTATCTCTTGCGTGGTACCAGTTTGTAAACTGAACCTTGTCAGGATTGTTGCCGTCGTTAGCTCTGAGGAAGGAACCCTGAGAAACGACCTTCGGATTGGTCAGGCTGTCAAATGCCTGCCAGAACTGGGGGATTGCATCGCCGGCAAATTCGGTTTCGGTTGTTACTTCACCGACACCCTCAACACGGAACGGGGCATGGTCGTTGTCGCCGAGCATGGTGTCGATCATGATTCTTGTTCCGACTTTATGAGCAGCGGTATCATTGTTAGTAATGGTGTACTTCATTTCGAGAACATCATATCTGCCTGTTGATACATTGTTGACGAAAGAAAGAGTCTGCTTGACAGTGACCTTACCGTCATTGTAGCTTGCAACGGATGTATTTCTCTTACCTGATGCATTAAAGGCAGGTGCTGTGGTGAAGCCGTTATCACCATACTTATAAACTGAGCCGTCAATAACAACCGTGGTATAAGATGTGCCGGAATCATCACGATGGAAGCCGTAGATCATTGTTGCATTGTCATCGGTATCAGAATCGGGGTTACCGCCTGTTGTACCGAGAGAGAAACGGCCGTCATCTGACGCAACGATGAGCTTCAGATAATCGTTGTACATATACTTATATGTACTGGGGTCATTGTTAACGGTTACCGTATTGGGGTCGGTCGCCGCACTTGCCGCAAGAGTACCAAGACCAACGTTCGCTGATGCAATAATACCGAGTGCAAGAGCAGAAGCCATGATCTTTTTGAAAGCTTTTTTCAAGATAAAACCTCCCATAAAATAATATTCCAGAACCTTCACCGGAACACCGCACCGTATCAGGCAGCGGCGCAGAATTCCACGTTCTGTTAACACTATTATACAAACTTGCCCTTGCCGTGTCAATGAACATAACGGAGAAAAAAGAGGTTGTATTTTATCGAAAATACAGCATATTTTGATAGTGCTGAGATAGTGAAAAATTGAAATGAAGAATCCTCCCGCAGAAACCACGGGAGGAGGAATAAAAAAGCGGTATGGTTCAAAGTGTTTTGTTTTTGTCGTAGATGATTTGCAGACCGTGCAGCAGCAGATCGTCATCGATCGCAATATCATGTTCGCAGTAGGGAATGACCGCTTTGGCAAGACCGCCGGTTGCAACGATCGAGGGTTTTCCTTCTATTTCGCGGCTCATACGGTCGATCATGCCGTCGATCATCGCGGCATTGCCGTAGATCATGCCCGAACGCATACAGTCGATGGTATTGGTACCGATCGTTTTTTTAGGCGATTCCAGAGAAATACCCTGTAATTGTGCAGCCTTGCCGGTAAGGGATTCCATCGACACCTTCACACCGGGAATGATCACGCCGCCGCGGTAATTGCCCTCCTGATCGATTACGCCGATCGTAGTTGCCGTACCCATATCGATCACAATGAGCGGTCTGGGATATTTGGCAAGTGCGGCAACCGCGCCCACAACGATATCGCTGCCGAGCTGAGCGGGGTTGTCGATCAGGATATTCAGACCGGTCCGGATTCCCGGGCCAACGATGAACGGACGATGAGAGATCACCATTTCGCAGGCTCTCAACAGAACATTGTTGAGCTGCGGTACAACAGAAGAAATAATACCGCCCTCATAGTTTTCTGGTGAGATGCCGTTCAGCTCCGTAAGAATTTTGATCTGTACGGCATATTCGTCCTCCGTTTTGTTTTTATCCGTGCTGATACGCGACACAAAGCGAGTTTTTCCGTTGTCGACCGCACCGAGCACAATGTTGGTATTTCCTACATCAATAGCGAGTATCATAAGCGTTCCTCCGTCAGTGAATTATTCAGCAGATTTTTTCTTTTCCGAAGAGATTTTCGGCGGCTCATCCATGATATGTATATCGAGCTGATTAAAGGGAATCGAGATGCCGTTCTCATCAAGTGATTTCTTGATATGCTCCTTGAAGTAATCCGAAGCATTCCAGTAATCATCAGAACGTACCCATATCCAGACCATCAGATCAATGCTGCTTTCGCTGAATTTTTCAACAGCGATCTTGTTATTCCGTTCATGATTGACCCTGTCGCTGCTGTCGATCAGCTTTCGTATCACACCGCGCGCTTTGTCGATATCCTCGGTGTAGGAAATCGGAACGATCAGATCAATGCGCCGTTCCTCACACACAAAGTAATTTGTGATGTTATTGGAGGTAAGGCGGGAGTTAGGGATCAGGATCTCCTTGTTATCATAGGTTCTGAGAGTGGTGTACATCATGTCGATTTTAATGACAATGCCCTTCAGACCCTCTGTTTCGAGATAGTCGCCGATCTTGAATTGCTTGTTGAGTATAATGAGCGTACCGCTTGCCACATTGGCAAGGCTGTCCTTGAGAGCCAGACCGATAGTGACTGCCGCCGCGCCGATCGCTGCGATCAGCGTAGATACATCGAAGCCCAGTATATGCAGCACAGCGATGAGCAGGACGATTCTCAGGGCAGTATGGACGGTCGAATTCAGAAAACTGATGACGGTCGCATCCACCTTTGTGCGCCTGAGAGCCTTGATCATACCCTTGCAGACGATGGTGATGAGCCACCATCCCGCTAAAAAGGCAATACAGCCGGCAATCAGCTTAGGCAGGAACTGTATCCCCCAGTCGCAGAAATCCTGTATCATTTTCTGAGCCAGTGTAAGCTGCTCCTCCACTGTTTCGGTCAGCTCCGGTGCTGATGTATCGAGAAGCTGAATATACATTGTTATCACCCGTTTCTTTATTCTCCAATAGATTATAGCATATTATTCCCGAATAATCAATTTTTAAGTTTCTTTATTCTCCAATAGATTATAGCATATTATTCCCGAATAATCAATTTTTAAAAATCTGTGATATATTTCTCTGATTATGCTCTATTTGCTGTATCCGATATGGGCGAAAAGTTCGTTTTTTTAGGAAGGGGGGTGCGGGTGTCCGGTGGACACCTCTGCCGCAGGCAGAAGCACCGACCGAGGCGACAGACGAGAAGGGGGATAACCCTTTGTTTTCAAACAAAGGGTTCCCCCCCGAGAAAACTGCCCGGCAAAATGGATTTCCGTGATGTCTGTCAGGGTTTTTGAATGAGTGAACAAATTGTTAACGACACAAAAACAAATATATGGTACACTAAAATAGAGGTGTGCGCCGGTTCGGTG
>CACYDW010000147.1 GCA_902773325.1 uncultured Ruminococcus sp. | reverse complement strand
TTGCCCTGTACTGCGTTGCACTCCCTTGAAATACGGCAGTATTCCTGCGGTCGTGCGCCTTGTACAGTGCCAATCATCCTAAGCATCCATTGAAAACTTATTTCTTCACAGTTCCTGAGCTTGGAATCGCCGTATGATCGGTGGGATATTCATGCTCAGATGTGCCATGGTACTGTTCAGGCAAAGTCTGCCGTATCCGAAAAACGGATTCGGGTAAGTCATTCCCGCTGTGCGCCGTGCTCCCAGACGCAGATATGCCTTGATGCGTTCACCATAGAGAAACGGCGCGTTACCCCGTATAATGCCCCATTCCATCATCAGGGCGGCAGAGCCTGTCACAAACGGCGCAGCAAAGCTTGTTCCGGTGAAGGTATCATAACCGCCGCCCGCACGGGTTGAGATGACATTGACGGCAGGTGCTGCGATATCGGGCAGTATGCCGCCGCGTGTACCTGTACCCGAAAAAGGTGCAATGCTGCCGGTTCTATCATTGTATCCGGCTGTACGTATGACCTTTTCTGCTGTTGCAGGTATGGTGATAGTTCCTTCTTCGGACGGTGCGGAAAAATAGGTGCGGTCAGTGACCTCTTCGGTGGTAGGCAGCCATAAGTCAAAGCGTCCGTCAACGATCTCTGACGGGATTATGCGCAGCTTCCATAAACCGGGCATAATCGTGCCGCTGTCGGCTGTGACGGTAAAAAAGACCTCCTGATCCACGTTGTATCTGGTAGGCTGTCCGAAAAAGACCGTCAGTGTCAGCCCCTGTGCAAAGACGGTCTTGATCGGGTCAGAGGCACTGATAATGCCTGAGCTTCTGCCGCCGGGAAAAATCAGCTCTGCGGCGAAGGTGTCCGAAAAGTTTTTCCACAAGGAAAGATAGAATTCATCAAGACCCGATGCGGTGAAGAATTCAACGGTGGTTATTTCACCGTTTCTGAGCCTGCCTGCATAGTGGTGTCCCGCAGAGCCTTCGTTTCCGGTGGGAATGACGACAGAGGTTTTCCAGCGGGCGGCGGTCTGGGCGATGTATTCCTCAAAGAGGGAATTCCCTTCATGAGAGCCGTCATTCATGCCGTAGCTCATGTTGATGGCGGCGGGTCTGCCGAATTCCTGTGCTTTATCGGTCACATATTTCAGTGCGCGCATCAGCTCGGTGGTCATGGCGAAGCTGTCAAAGCCCTTGCTGCCCGCCTTGACGATCAACAGGTCTGCATCGGGGGCAACACCGCGGTTTTCGCCGTCACTGGAAGCACCGTTGCCTGCTGCAATCCCCGTAACCGCCGTGCCGTGTCCGGCATAATCTCTTGACGGTACGACCGACAGCGGAATATTGCTTTGCAAAGCGGCATCGATCTGCTCTTTGGTATACTCCGTTCCCTCACGGAAGCCTGATGGCGGGCTGCCGTCAATGGTCATATCCCACAAAGCAAGTATCCGGCTTGAGCCGTCCGGATTCAGGAAATCAGGGTGTGTATAGTCGATTCCCGAGTCAATGACAGCCACAATCACTCCCCTTCCCGTCAGCCCGAATCCGGTCTGCTCCTGCACAGCGGTGATACAGGATGCTGACAGGCTATAGCTGCTGTCTGTATAGGCGCGCCGGGGCAGTTCTATATCTTCAATTTCGCTCAAGGAATACAGTTCGCTGATGAAGCCTCTATCAATGGTGAGTATGGCATACTGCTCTGAAAGCAGCTCCGCGTCCGCATCAAAAATCGCGGCAATTCGTTCTATATCACCGTTGTATTTTACAATTATTTCCATTCTATCCATCGTATCTACCGCCTGACTGATTACTGTGACTGTATATTATATTTTCCCGTGCTGCCGAAAAGAACCGGCAGGATCAAGAAAGCCCCGTCTGCATTGCGGCAGACGGGGCAAGACGCGTGTTTTATTTTGATGCTGTATTCCGGTGACTCTGAGCCAGAGTCATATCGGCATTCTGGTTGGTAAGATAGAAGGCAATGTTTGTGCTGTGGTCGGCAATTCTTTCAAGGTTGGTGAGCAGTTCCATAAAGAGTGTGCCGACGGTCGCGTTACATTCGCCGTTGCTGAGCCGTTCGATGTGACTGTTTTTATAGGCGAGTGTATGGTCGTCAATGTCCTGTTCGGTAACGCTGATGGTTTCCAGCAGTTCCTTGTCCTTGGACTTGACGGCGAAGCTCTTGAGCGAATCGTCAATGATACTGCTGACAAGCTCCTTCATGATCTTGGCTTCACCGATCGCCTTGTCGCTGAGTGCTTCGTCCTTCTCGAGGATGGTAGAAGCGATTGCGAAGATATTTTCGGCATGGTCGCCGATTCTTTCGAGGTCGCTGACAACATGGTAATAAGCACCTATGCGCCTGAGATCGTTTTCCTCCAGCGGCAATCCGTTGATCCGAACAAGATAAGAGGTGATGGTATGGTTGAGATAGTCAATGACCTCTTCGTTGGATTTTACAACGTCCTTATTTTTGTCGTCACTGTTGAGCAGGGCGTCCATAGCATAGTCGAAGTTTTTGGTTGCGAGTCTGCCCATGCGCTGGATCTCTTTGGTGATCTGATTAACGGCGATCGGGGGCGTTTTAAGAATACGTTCGTCAACATATTTCAGACGGCAGGGTTCTTTCTCGGTATCCTCTCCGCCCGGAATCAGGATTGTTGCGAGTTTGATAATGAAGCCCTCCATGGGGAGGAGAATCAGTGTAGGAATGATACTGGAGATAATATGTACCAGAGAGATCTGGAACGAAACGTTTGAGGTAATGCCTTCCAGCCAGTCGGTAAACGGGGTAAACAGGGTGATCGGGGTGAAGATCAGCACACCCATAAAGGTAAACAATACGTAAGACAAAGCTGTTCTCTTGGCATCTTTTGTAGCGCCTGCCGAAGAAATGACAGAGGTCACACACGCACCGATATGAATACCATAGATAATATAAACCGAATTGGGCAGTGTCAGCGCACCTGCCATACCGAGTGCCTGCAAGACACCGACAGCGGCGGAGGAGCTTTGAATCAGTGCCGCAAACAATACACCGAAAAGTACGCCGACAAACGGGTTGCTGACCGAGGTGATGAGCTTTTCAAAAAATTCTGACGAAGCAAGCGGTTTAAGGTTGGTACTCATGGTGGTCATACCGAAGAACAGGATACCGAAGCCTGCAATGATCTGCCCGAGGTATTTGGTGTTGCTCTTTTTGCTCAGCACCACCATGAAAGCACCTATAAAAATGGCGATAGGTGCATATTGGGCAATGTTGATAGAAAGGATCAGGCTGGTTGCGGTCGTACCGATCGTAGCACCCATTAAAACACCCATAGCCTGTGTGAGTGTCATGAGTTGTGCATTGACAAAGCCTACTACCATGACGGATACGGCGGTAGAGCTTTGGATAATTGCCGTAACGACAATACCTACCAATGCGCCGAGAAAGCGGTTTGAGGTGATTTTTTCCAGAATATGCCTTAGCTTTGAGCCTGCGGCGAGTTCAAGACCCTCGCCCATCAATCTCATGCCATAGAGAAATAGTCCCAGACCGCCCATAGCGAGAATCGCATAAGAAACGATTTGTTCAACGGTCATAATCAGACCTCCGTTTTTTGAGAATCATGTTACTTTCCATGCTCCATTCTTTAAATATTTAGTTTTTCTTTTCACCATCCCTTTCATGATATTACATTCAGGTGTATTTAATATTCTATAAAAGAAAAATAATTATAATATTTTTTGATTTCTATACTTTATACCAAAAAGAATCATCACGGATATATTTTTTTATACGGTGACGTTCTGATTTACAGGCGGCGGGGCTTTATTGCCGCACCATCAGCAATAAAGCCGCTCCGTTTGTTGTCTTTTATGCGAGAAAAGCACCCCTTGTGTTCCCAACGCTACAATATCAACAGACCACTGTTGTTTCCGGCGCGGAACAGCACTGATCTCCCATACTCAGAGCGATAGCTCGGTGGGATAGAAGCATAGGGCAGATAAAGCTATCCGACTTATCAGCAGAGGGAACTCCCCTTTGGTGCTGAGCGAAAACGCGAACATGGGTGCAGCGTCGACGCTGCCACGGGTGCAGCGCCGTTGCGCTGCTTGACAAGGAGGGAGGAAAGGTGTATAGTGTGTATGACAGAGTAAGCTTGTGTGCGAAATACTGCGGTGCAGTATGAAGTGTTGTGTGTACGGGGAGTTGACACACGAACGAATAGGTTTTCCTGCGATACACGAGCTGCATCCCGCTGGACAATAATATTGCCAAGGCTTGCCTGTGCACCTTCTTATTGTTGCAGCGATTCTGTGATATTAAGGAGGTTTTTTTATGTCCGAATCCAAAAAGAGAAAACAAGCTGCCAACGGCAACCCCGAACCATTAGCAGCCCCCGCTGAATCCGCAAGGGGAAGAATCAACATCCGTCAGACGACCCGCCTGATCACGACCCTCGCCATACTTTCAGCATTGCTTGCCGTTCTGTCCGTCTACTGTACCATTCATACCGATACCCTGAAAATTACCCTCACCTTTATTCCCGTTGTGGTGGCAGCCCGACTCTACGGCGCATGGGGCGCGGGTGTTGTGGCTGGAATGGGCGATGTGATCTGCTGGTTTTTTAATTCCCAGACAGGAATGCTCTTTCCGCCGATCACACTTACCGCAGTCGTGACAGGTGTGTTTTTTGGTCTGCTGCTCAAAGATAACCGACTCCGCAGTAAGAGCGATATGATCACCATGCTGCTCTCTGTTGTGATCTCACAGCTTATCAGCCTGTTTGTGACCCCGATATGGCTCAATATGCTCTATGGAACAAGCTATGAGGTGCTTTTGATGTCCAGACTGATACAGATCGCCGTAATGACTGTGATACACCTGATCATGGTTCCTGTTATGCTCAAATCCATCAACGCTGTTGAAAAACAGCTCCGTTTTGTATAGGTACTGTTTTCCCGCATGATGAAGCGGAGAACCGCAGAAACGAATGTCTGCTGTTCTCCGCTTTTTTGTCGGAAAGTACATCAAATATAAAGTTTCGCCAGCCTTTTCAAAGGCTGCGGTTTCCCAAGGCAGAGCCTTTGGCCGCTGTCCGCAGACAGCAAAACGCTCCGGGGGTCAGGGGCTTGCCCCTGACATTGTATCACGTGTCAAGAATGTTCTGTATATCAGGGAAGGGTGCAAGACTGCGCCGGAGAATTCCGGTCATGTGTGCGATCGCTGTACCGTAATTGGTGATCGGCACGGCTTCGTCCTGCGCGCATTTCAGGCGGTAATGCATTTCGCGCTCATTGAGCATACAGCCGCCGCAGTGGATAATGAGCTTATAATCCTTGAGCGTATCGGGGAATTCCGTTCCCGATGTCCATTCAAATGCAATTGCTTTTCCGGTATGCTTTCTGATGAGCGCAGGCAGCTTCTGCGTGCCGATATCGCCGCACTGACGATGATGGGTGCAGCCCTCGGAAATCAGTATCCTGTCGCCGTCTTTGAGTCTGTCGAGTGCTGTGACACCCTCAACAGCAAGGCGCAGATTGCCCTTGTAATTGGCAAACAGAATCGAAAAGGAGGTCAGCATGATATCTTCGGGTGTGTCTTTGCTGACCCTTGCAAAAGCCTGACTGTCGGTGATCACCATTTTCGGCTTTCCGGAAAGCGCGGCAAGTGTTGAGGTCAGTTCGGTATCCTGCGTGCAGACCGCCGTACAGTGAGCGTCAAGAATATCCCGGATGGTCTGCTGCTGGGGCAGGATCAGCCTGCCTTTGGGCGCGGCGGCGTCGATCGGAATCACCAACACAACGATGTCGGCAGGAGCAAGCATATCCGAAACAATATGCTTGTCGCTCAGAACAGGCTTTGCCATGACAGCAAGGCGTTCTTTGAGAGCGTTGATGTTCTCACCGGTTCTTGCGCTGACGGTCATCTCATTGTCACCCGATACAGGCAGCGGATTTATGTCACTTTTATTATAGGCAACAATATAGGGTATCTCCTTTTTTTCAAAACGTGCGATCAACTGCCTGTCCTCATCGGTAAGACCCACAGCGGAGTCCACGACCAGTACGGCAACATCGGTTTTGTTGAGCATCTGATAGCTTTTTTTGACGCGCAGTGCGCCCAGTTCACCCTCATCGTCAATGCCGGGGGTGTCGATGATGACAACAGGACCGAGGGGCAGAAGCTCCATTGCTTTGAGTACAGGGTCGGTAGTCGTGCCGAGAACATCCGACACGATCGCAAGATTCTGACCTGTAACGGCATTGACAACGCTCGATTTTCCCGCGTTTCTTCTGCCGAAGAAGGAAATGTGTACTCTGTCGGCAGAGGGAGTATTGTTCAAGCTCATATTGTTTGTTCCTTTCTGACAGTGATCAGAATCTGAAATCACGTCCGCCGTTGTGAATGTCATCAAGGTGCTGACGGCAGACCTCACGTACCTTTTCTTTGGGAATGTTATTCAGCTCTTTCTGAATGAGAGCTTCGCCGATGGCTTTTGTTTCGGGAGAAGCATAGTCCTCTAAATATTCCTTGAGCGTCATAAGAGCGTTGGGGTGACAGCAGTTCTGAATCTGACCGACCTTGCACAGTGCCATAAATCGGTCGCCTGTTCTGCCCTCACGGTAGCAGGCGGTACAGAAGGAAGGAATATACCCAAGCTCCATGAGCCATCTGACAACCTCGTCAAGGGTGCGCTGGTCAGAAACGTCAAACTGCTCGGTATCGTGGGGTCTTTCCTCAGATGAATAGCCCGCATAGCCGCCCACTGAGGTTCTTGAACCGCCCGAAATCTGAGATACACCCAGACCGATGACCTTGTTGCGGCATTCTTCATTCTCACGGGTAGAAATGATCATGCCGGTATAGGGCACGGCAATGCGGATACAGGCAATGATCTTAGCGAAAGTATCATCATCAATACCGTTGTCGAATACGGCGGGGTCAATATCAGAAGCGCGCTTGATTCGCGGAATACTGATGGTATGAGGCCCTACACCGTGAACGGCTTCAAGGTGTTCGGCATGCATGAGGATACCCGCAAACTCGTATTTATACAGCTCCAGACCGAACAGTACACCCAGACCTACATCATCAATGCCGCCCTCCATGGCTCTGTCCATGGCTTCTGTGTGATAGGCATAGTTGTGTTTGGGTCCGGCGGGATGAAGCTTTTCATAGCTTTCTTTGTGATAGGTTTCCTGAAAGAGGATATACGTGCCGATACCCGCGTCCCTGAGCTTGCGGTAGTTTTCTACGGTAGTAGCGGCAATATTGACGTTGACGCGGCGAATCGCGCCGTTCTTGTGCTTGATGGAATAGATCGTTTTGATACATTCGAGAATATATTCGATCGGATTGTTGACAGGGTCTTCGCCGGATTCAATGGCAAGACGCTTGTGACCCATGTCCTGCAAAGCGATCACTTCCTCACGTACCTCGTCCTGTGTGAGTTTTTTTCTTGGAATATCCTTGTTCTGATAATGGTACGGGCAGTAAACGCACTTGTTTACGCAGTAATTCGAGAGATACAGCGGCGCAAACATCACGATTCTGTTGCCGTAGAAGGCTTCCTTGATCTCACGGGCAAGCGCATACATTTTTTCGTTCATTTCGGGAATATCACAGGCAAGCAGAACACTTGCTTCACGGTGAGAAAGTCCTGCACATTCAACACCCTTGCCCGTTTTGCGGGGCTTTGCTTTTTCAAGAATTTGTTCGATGAGTTCGCGGTTGCTTTTGTTCGCTTCGGCATAAGCGAGCGTGTCGAGTATTTCTTCGTGGCTGATAAACTCCTCAGCCTTGAGGGATTTCGGGTCGTAAGTCATTTTTCAGTTTCCTTTCGGTTTATATTTTTTAAAGATGCCCGTATGAGGGGCAGTTCTGACGGTATAATACAGTACATCGGCACGGATTTTACACGGTATCCCGCTTCACATCTCCGCGCGCGGTGACGACCTGATAGCCGATGGATCTCATGCGCATTTCCAGACAATTCCTGCATTCGGCGGATTCATCTCCGGTACAGATCTTGTTGTCATAGAGCATATATTTTTTCCTCACCGATACAGGCGAGAGATTCGGCATGACAACATTAGCACCCGCAAGGATTCCAAGCTCCCTGCCGCGCGGGTGAATCGTTCCCAGAGCCGTGGTAGACGGCAGCAGCACGTATGGCAGTGTAAGCCGTATCAGCCCCAGCATAAACAGGGTCAGTTCAAGCGCACCGTTGGGTTTGTCGGAAAAGGGTGTGTCGTGATGCGCTATAAACGGGCCGATGCCGACCATATCGGGTCTGAGCCTGCTCAAAAAGAGCATATCTTCGGCGAGGTTTTCGGGTGTCTGAAACGGTGAACCGACCATAAAGCCGCAGCCCACCTGAAAGCCGATCGATTTCAGGTCATACAGACAGTTGATTCTGTGTTCAAAGGAAAGCTCTTTGGGGTGAAGCCGCTCATAATGGCTTTTGGAAGCGGTTTCGTGCCGCAGCAGATAGCGGTCTGCGCCGGCATCAAAGAATGCCTGATAGCTTTCGTGTTCCCGTTCGCCGATCGAAAGTGTGACAGCGCAGTCGGGGTACTGTGCTTTGATGCGCTGTATTACGGAGATGATTTTCTCATCGGTATAGAAAGGGTCTTCGCCGCCCTGCAGGACAAAGGTGCGGAATCCGAGGGCATAGCCTTCTTTGCAGCACTCCATGATCTCGTTCTCTGTCAGGCGGTAGCGCTCTGCGCGTTTGTTGCTGCGGCGGATACCGCAGTAAAGGCAGTCGTTTTTGCAGTAATTGGTAAATTCGATCAGTCCTCTTACATATACATCATGCCCGTAGCGGCTGTGTCTGATGCGCCTTGCCTTGTCAAAAAGATATTCCGATAATTCTGCATCGAAGCCTGTGATCAGTGCCGTATATTCTCCCTTTGAAAGGGAGCGGCAGGCTTCGAGTTTGTCGATCAGTTGTTGCAGTTCGTGTTGTTTCATAGCTTATGATTTAGAGCACACCACCTTTGAGCTGATACCGTCCAGCATACCGACCTTGCCCGAAAGCGTATTGATCACGTCCATAGGGGCATCCAGCGCAATGCTGATGACGTTGACATTTTTCTTCTGATAGGGAATACCCATTCTGCCGATGATGTATTCTCCGTATTCATGCAGAATACTGTTGAGCTTGTCAACAGAACCGGTGTTTTCAACAATAATACCGATAATAGATACCTTGCTTTCCATCGTAGCCTCCTTGTTAGATACATCTGTGAGTAAATGCAACAAAAAATGCACCCCCGAAAGGGTGCACAACACAGGTCAGGATCCAATATCCGCCTTTGAGGGAGCTGCTGCGGAACGGTAACGGTATGCCGCAGAGTAAGCCCGCTATTGTTTGCAGCCTTTCACATCAGAAAAATCTTTTGTGTCAGAACATCTTGACGGGGGATTTGCTTTTGCAGTCTGATTCCGGAACAGCACGAAGCTTGTTCTTCAACCGGACTGTACCGCTATTATACCACATCTTTATATGAATTTCAAGCAACTATTCTGTCGTTCAGGGAAATCAATTTTGCCGGGTAGTTTCTCTGGGG